>NZ_AZRH01000007.1:0-215164 GCF_000512315.2 Morganella sp. EGD-HP17 | reverse complement strand
CGAAAAGAAAAATTATTCTGAATCCACTTCTCTCCGGATATCCTTTTATTAAAAAAGTCACCACGTGCCAGATACCAGACTCCCCGAACAATTCCCGGTAACCGGGAAATTCAGAACGCACTATCTTGTGGGCAAACTCTGCCGGGAGTCCTGGGTTCATGCAGCAGCTACAAATACCGGAAAAGCTGGCCTGATAAGCCGGATGGCTGGCGGGTTATATTACGCCGTCAGATACAGGAACTTCATGATATTAGTCATCGAAAGAAGTTTCAGTATTGGATAGCAGACTCATGAAAGCGCCCGGGCTGATGAACTGTCCGCAGCCTGCTCATCGATATGGTTTCCCGGCGAACAGGCCGGGCAGACCAGAGTGGTATTTATAAAGACATCTTTGCCATCCCTTTATCCCTCTGAATACAAAAAATCAGATAATTAATCGCCTTCCCGGAATCTGACTGTGACCAGAAAAATAATTCCGTTTGTATTTTATCTGTCATCATGATGATATTTTCATCATCATCCTGATAATCAGGTTAATAATGGTAGTCTGCAGATAATATAGATACTTATCTTAGTTGTTTCAGGAAAAGACAGAGGGTACGGCTACACAAGAGTAATAAATATTGCCGGGGATGACATCTGCAGGATAGGCTGTGTGAAATCAGTGAAAAAAAACAGCAGATAATGAATTGACCGGGATGCTCTGTGGTGGAAATGCATTGGCCGGTATTTCTGTGCCGGAATAGCGTTATCTGCTGTTTTTTCTGTGAATTAATTTTCCTGTAACTGTTTTATCCGCCAATTTGTCAGGTCAATCTGGCAGGCTTTCATGATATCGCCGGCACCACTACCACCGAGAGTTGCATCATAGCGATACCGGCACTCAGCATCGCGGAAAGTGATAAAGGCGGAGTGTGACAAATTCAGTGACTGAATGGCTTTTTCACTTCCGGCTGAATGGAGTGATGCAATTTCCTGTTTTTGCTGTGCCAGAATCGTATTCAGCCGGGTATTTGCGGCATTCAGTTTTGCACCCAGGCAGCCTGCAATTTTTGTCCGTGGTGAATCCCCGACAGACTGATAGCATTGTTCCAGCGGACTTAATCCTTTCTCTTCCGCCATCGTTACAGCGGGAAAGCTGATGCTCAGACCGACGATACCCAGTATTACAGCAGTGCGGGATAAATTCATGCTTATTCCTTATTTCAATCCTGTTCGTTACTGTCCGGCTGACAGATGAAGATTCCGGCAGATGTATTTCTAATCCTGCTTATCATAGGTTTCCCCTGTGCCATAAGGGTATAAAATAATACCACTTTCCGGGTCTTTAATGTCTGCGGGTAACCGTCCGGCGGGATAATTAAGCGGGCGGGCGTTTTTACCGGAGAATAACGTCCGCAAGCCGCTCCGGATATTCGTTTCCAGTGCATTACGCTGACCATTTGTAATATCAAATCCGGTAATACCATAGATAGCAATATTGGCTTTTACATTACTCAGACTCGCAATATCGTATGGATCCCGTGAAGATATCACGACTAAGGGAATGCCTGCATCATTAGCGGAGTTGATGATAAATTGTGCATTTGTATCACGTTCCCGCAGGTTGTAAGTGACCAGTAAAATAATATCCTGCCCGCTGATCATGGTGCTGATTTTCTTTTCAGAGAGCGTTTTCTTATCTGTTTTTATTTTTTGTGCAGTGACATGAATACGGGTTTCCGTTTCCCGTGCAATATCATTCAGATGCTTTTTAATTAACTGATTACGGGGATATTCATCGGAGATTACCAGAATTTTATTTTCCGGTTTCAGTTGGTAAGGCAGGATACCGTCATTTGTTATTATGGTAACGGCCTGTTCAGATACCTTATTTTCCTGATTTTTATGCTGTACTGAGGCGACAATTTGCTGTGCTTTCACCGGATCCGCAGGTGCTCCGCTGATGGCTTTATTCAGCTTCATCAGAACCACCCGTTTTGCGGATTCATCAATACGTTGCTGCAGTTCCGGGTTTTTCTGTGCCTGTTCATCCAGATAGCGATATAAATTATCAAGGCGCTTAACTGCTTCTTCATCCCACATTTTTACCGGCATCAGGATAATATCGGCGCCTGCAGACAGGGCGTGCTCAACGGCAAAATTGAGATCAAAGTTATCAGTGATGGCTTTCATATCCATGGCATCCGTAATTATCAGCCCCTGAAAATGAAGTTCTTTGCGTAATATGCCGGTCAGGATAGGTTTTGATAATGTGGCTGGTGTACCTGCTTCTGAACCGTCACGGGTTTTTATTTTTGTGTCATCCAGTGCCGGAACAATAATATGTGCAGTCATAACCGCATCTGCACCATGTTGCAGCGCATAAATAAATGGCGGTAATTCTGTTTGCCGCCAGGTTTTTTCATCTGATGTGGCAACCGGAAGGGCGACATGTGAATCTGCAGAGACATTGCCGTGTCCGGGGAAATGTTTCAGAGCAGTGATAAGTCCGTATTGATGAATACCACGGATATAGGCGGCTGACAGGATTTCTGTCAGCTCTTTTCTGTCAGAATACGCCCGTACACCAATAACCGGGTTATTTTGATTATTATTGATATCCACAACCGGGCCAAAATTCATATTAAATCCCAGTGCAGATAACTCACTGCCATGAATTTCACCGGTTAGTCTTGCTGAATCCGGGTCACGTGTAGCTCCGAGAGCCATATTTCCGGGCATTTCTGTACCAACCCGCAGCCGGGTTATATAACCACCTTCCTGATCAGTGCTGATAAATAACGGAAGACGGTAACGGGAAGACTGAATATCATTGATCAGTTTTACTGTCTGGGGGGTGTTAATTAAATTTTCCCTGAATAATACAATGCCACCTAACCGGTAACGATAGATAATATCTTTGATATCGTTATTTATATTGATCACGGGAACAGGAACCGGACTCCGGAATATATCCCAATAGCGAAAATCAAGCATCATCAGCTGACCAATTTTTTCTGTCTGACTCATGGATGCAACAATGTTTTCTGCTGCCCTTTCCGGTTCTTTTTTCAGTGCATCGATATCTGAAGGAGTCAGTGGTGCTGCGATAATTTGAAAACTGAATAATATAAATAACAGCAATACCTTTTTCATAATGACATCCTTTTCATGATGTTTTCAGCTGTTTATTGTGGCCGGTTATTTTTATTTTCTGAGCTATCAGATTGCTGATAGTTCTTTTCATCCTGATAGCTCCATCCGGCGAATTTTTACTCTGATTTCTGTTTGTCAGCAGGATATAACGGTCAGATAAGGAAATCAAAAAATGATGCAAAAAACAGCACTGCAAATGTCATCTGCGGCGTACTTTTAGTGAATTCAATGACAGCGTCAGCGGCGATAACCTATTAGCATGAAAAGGATGTTACTGACCTGACTGTGACTGATAACCGGGCCGGTATTAAGCCGGGCGCAGGTGATGACGGGAAGCAAATTCCCGGTCAGGGCGGGATGTTGTTGATCCTGATGAAACTGTTGAGTGAATTGAAATTAATAAAGGTAATGCTGAATTTAAACTAACAGGAAATAGAGGTATGACTGGTTTGGGGATTAAATATTAGTTTTTAAATTTTGTTTTTATCAGGTAAAAAGCCATGCCGTTTCACCGGTATGGCTATTTTTAATATTATTATTAATGTGTGGCTGTCTCTTTCCGGGGCAATGCGGAAGCCGGAACTCCGAATAGTTTGTCAAACGCCCAGTTAAAGAAAAATGTGTAGATCGGGATAAAAATAATCAGGGCAAAATCCAGCAGGAAAGCCTGTATTAAACTGACCGATAACCACCATGCAATCAGCGGAATAAGGAAAACCACCAGTGTCAGCTGAAACAGAACGGCGTGTACGAATCTGCGGCGGAATGTCCGGATACGGGAAATCTGGCGGGATTCCCAGAATTCAAACAATGTATTAAAGATAAAATTCCAGCTGACGGCGATGGTGGTAATTGCCAGCGCCAGCGGCCCGGTTACACCGGCTGAATTACCGGAGAGTATGGCCAGCGCAACTGATGAAATGACCCAGCCGATGAGCTCGTAAGCGGTGATAAAGACCAGTTTTCGTTTTAAACCCTGCATATTGATATCCTGCTGCTGTTTACTGTGAAGAATGCAGGGAAAGTAAATCAATAGAGATGATAATAAAAGTCAGCTACTATCAGATTTTCTGACAGGCCGGAGGGTATATGCCGTTTAACAGTGATAACTTGCAGCTTTTTCTGACGGTGCTGGAGAAAGGATCATTTTCAGCCGCCGCAAGAGCGCTGTACCGCGTGCCGTCAGCGGTCAGTATGGCGGTCAGTAATCTGGAAGCTGAACTGGGTTTTGCACTGTTTGAACGTTCAGGCAGGGCACCGGTACCGACAGAAAGAGCCCTGGCGCTGGCACCGTATGCCAGAGAGATAACGGATAAAATTCATCAGTTGAATGTGTTTACCCGTGAACTGACGCAGGACGTGGAGAGCACACTGGCGGTGGGGGTTGCAACCTGTGTGAATCCGCAGGATCTGTTTTCTGCACTGCAGATACTGAATCAGCGTTATCCGCTGCTGAAAACGGAAATTTTATCCGGGTCACAGGATGACATTCTGCCATTGCTGCATCAGGGGCGGATCCAGCTGGCACTGGTTTTCGGCGGGCTGTATGTGGATCCGCGCGGGCAGTTTCACTGTATCGGTCATGAAGCCCTGGTGGCCACCATTTCAGCCACGCATCCTTCTTTATCACAACAACAATCTGTTTATATTGAGGATTTGGTACAGGCAAAACAAATCGTTATTGCCAGTCTTCACCATTCTCTCACTGATGTGCGTTCACAGATGGCGACGAAAACCTGGCAGACTGATAATTTTTCGGTGGCGCTGGGACTGGTTAAAGCGGGTATCGGCTGGGGGAATCTGCCGGAATCCATGATCCGGGCGGAAGTGGCGTCCGGAACACTGAAAGTCCTGTCATTCCGCAATACCCGCAACGGTCTGGTTCTGCCGGTGCATATTGTCAGCCGGAAAGGGGATGTGCTTAAACGTGGTGCTCAGGAGTGCATCGGGCTGCTGACGGAAAGCCGTGTGTCTGCGGGAAATTAGTTGTTATGATAACGGGATAAATCAGCAGAGAGGAAAAGCGTATGTTTGAAATCCGCGATTTACAGGTTATCCAGGGCGGAAAAACATTGTGGGACGGCCTTTCTTTCCGGCTGAATGCCGGTGAGCGTCTGGGGATCTCCGCACCCAGCGGGTTCGGGAAAACAACGCTGGGGCGGGTCCTGGCACAGTGGCAGCAACCGCATGCCGGGGAACTGCTGCTCGACGGCAAACCGCTACCGAAAGCCGGCTATTGTCCGGTACAGCTGGTACCGCAGCATCCTGAGAAGTGTTTTAATCCGTACCGTACGACCGGTGCCGGGTTATATGATGCCTGGAAACCGGATGCGGAATGGCTGGAAAAGCTCAGCATTGAGCCTCACTGGCTGGAACGTCGTCCGGATGAGTTGTCCGGCGGGGAACTGGCGAGAATCGCACTGCTGCGGGCGTTAGATCCGCGTACCCGTTTCCTGATCGCCGATGAGGTGACCGCGCAACTGGATGCACATATTCAGGCACAGATCTGGCAGGTGCTGATTGAAGAATCAGAGAAACGGCCGCTCGGGCTGGTGGTATTCAGTCACAATAAGGCGTTGCTGGAAAAGGTCTGCACATCGGTATGGATTGCCGGGGAGCCGGAAGAGGGCCTGCTGTCTGATGTGGCAGTTTGACTTTTCCGTCCGGTGGCATAAAAATACGAAGCTGATAAATAATAATGATAATTATTACTGATTTTGAAGGATCAGCGACGTGAAAAAAACTCTGCTTTGCTGCGCGGCATTTTCTGCATTTTCCGCGCAGGCCTCTTCTTCCTGTCAGTCACTTTCCGTTCCGGATGAAAAACAGACGATGACGATTACCGGCACATTTGATCACAACGGACAGGCCTGTGTGCAGTTGCCGTTGTCAGAAAAACAGGTAGTGATTGCGGAAAGTGAGAATATCCGTGATTTGTCACTCTATGACAGTCAGATGACACCCCGCCGGACGCTGCTTACCGACAATCCTGTCACAGAAATGCAATCTGTGACATTCACATTACCGTTTGATGACACCTGGACACTGACCTCACAGGGTGTACCGGGCTCTAAATGGAAGTTGGCGCTTACTAACTACCCGTATCAGCCGGTAGCTGAAAACATCTCCCTGCCGGTGGACAGTGTGCGCCTGCAACAGCTGATAACGCTGGTTAACGGGGGCGATACCTCGGCTTTCTGGCAGGCGGTGACAGAAACCCCGTTGGTTGAGGAGTATGACGAGCACCACAAGCGGATCACGTTTCTCTGGCGTGGTGCAAAAGTGAATGCTTACATACTTGGCGCACCTTCCGGACAGCATGATCCGATGGCCAGATTGAATGATACCGATATCTGGTATCGCTCCTACATTGTTCCCGCAGAGACTGTCAGTCAGTATAAAATTGCCCCGGATATTCCGCAGCTTGACAGTTCCGTTGAAGGTGCCCGCCGTAAAGCGCTGCTGAGCACGGCACAGGCGGATCCGCGTAACCCGCTGAGTGCGGGTGCCGACGAGGCAGATGAATTTAATCGCCATGCCATTATTGCGTTAGATAACAACAGAGTGTGTGATTTCCGGGCGCCCGGACAACAACCGGTTTTTGGTACGGTGACGCTGCATCAGCTGCACAGCGATATTCTGAATAATCAGCGGGAAATTGCGGTGTATACCCCGCCGGAGCCGGGTGCGAAGCCCTGGTTGCTGGTGTTGTTTGACGGGCAGATATACCGCAAAAACTATCATATCGTCACATTTATTGATCAGTGGGTGAAGCGCGGGGAAATCCCGCTGCTGTATGTGGTGATGGTGGACAGTATCAGCAGTGAGCAGCGCGGCAAAGAGTTGCCGCCGAATGAGCAATTCCCGCAGTTTCTGGATAAAGAGCTGATGCCGTGGCTGGCACAGCAGGGTATTAATATCCCGGCGGGGCGGACCATTGTTTCCGGTAGTAGTTACGGCGGCCTTGCGTCTTCCTGGAATGCGATGAAATTACCCCACCGTTTCGGTAATGTGCTGAGTATGTCCGGCTCTTACTGGTGGTCACCGGAGGGAGAGCCGCAGGAATGGCTGATTCGCGAGTTTGCAGGTACTCACAAACTTCCGCTGCGGTTTTTTCTTGAGGCCGGTGTGTTTGAAACCCGTGCCGGTGCCGGCGGGATTTTGCATAACAACCGGGCGCTGTATCAGGTTTTACAGGAAAAAGGTTACGAGGTTACCCGTGAGGAGCGCCCGGGTGGGCATGACTATGTCTCATGGTGCGAAACCCTGCATTCCGGGCTGATGCATCTGACTGACACAAAGAGGTCACAATAGTGTCACGCTGATGTCATAAGAGCGGATTAGGCTGTCCTGCGTTGATAACTGACTATTTTATTAATGACAAGGATTCTGCTCATGCTTCATGCGACGATGAAAACACGGGTTGCAGCTGCCGTTCTGGCACTGCTGACTGGCTCTGCATTACCGGCAGTTGCAGCGGGGAATGCAGATGCCATTCTGGCACAGGATCGCGCCGCCAAAGGCAATATCACGGAGTTCGGCGGTGCCCGCCGTCTGTCATCCGATCAGACTGAGGCGCTGAAAGCGGCTATCGGTCAGACCAAAGCAAAAAATGTGATTCTGTTTATCGGCGACGGTATGGGGGATTCCGAAATTACCGTGGCGCGTAACTATGCAGAAGGCGCGGGTGGCGTGTTTAAAGGGATTGATTCTCTGCCGCTGACCGGCCAGTACACCACGTATGCGCTCGATAAGAAAACACAGAAACCGAATTATGTTACTGATTCTGCTGCCTCTGCGACTGCCTGGGCTTCCGGGGTGAAAACCTATAATGGCGCGCTGGGCATTGATGTTACCGGCAAACCGCACACCACCATTCTCGAGCTGGCAAAGAAAAACGGCAAAGCGACCGGGAATGTCACCACATCTGAAATTCAGGATGCCACACCCGCTGCACTGATCTCACATATCAGCCAGCGTAAATGCTACGGCCCGGAAGAAACCGCAGAGCGCTGCAGTGCAGATGCGCTGGAAAACGGCGGATTGGGCTCCATCAGTGAGCAACTGCTGAATGCCCGTGCGGATGTCACGCTTGGCGGCGGTGCGAAGAGTTTCCGCCAGACAGCCAAAGCCGGGGACTATGCAGGTAAAACCCTGGAAGAGCAGGCAGCGGCACGCGGTTATCTGGTTGTGAAAGATGCCAAATCGCTGGCGGATGTGAAAGCGGCAAATCAGGATAAACCGGTGCTCGGATTATTCAGTGACGGCAATATGGAAGTGGCGTGGGAAGGTCCGAAAGCCTCCTACCGCGGTAATCTCGACAAACCTGTTGTGGAGTGTAAGCCAAGTTCAAAACTGGATCCGAATGCTCCGACACTGGCTCAGATGACTGAAAAAGCCATTGATCTGCTTAAAGATCATGAAAACGGCTTCTTCTTACAGGTGGAAAGCGCCTCTATCGATAAACAGGATCACGCGGCAAACGCCTGCGGCCAGATCGGCGAAACCGTTGCACTGGATGAAGCGGTACAAATCGGTATGGAATACGCGAAAAAACATGGTGATACGCTGGTGATTGTGACCGCTGATCATGCTCATTCCAGCCAGATTATTGAAGCGGATGTAGTCTCACCGGGTCTGACTCAGGCACTGCTGACCAAAGACGGCAGCGTGATGGCAGTTAACTACGGTAACTCGGAATCAGATTCGCAGGAGCATACCGGTGCCCAGCTGCGTGTGGCGGCATACGGTCCGGGGGCGGCGAATGTGGTGGGTCTGACGGATCAGACAGATTTGTTCTTCACCATGCGGGACGCGATGGAGCTGAAGTAATCTGCGGTACCTGATATTCACACTGTTCTGAAGTGCTTTTCTTCATGTTGATTGCATCATTTTGCTGATTTCAGCAGTGGCTGCCGCCGGTACTCTGTGCCGGCGGTTTTTTATTATTTTTTGTAACATGATGATTTTTGAAATATATTTACCATAAGGTATACTTATCCGATGTCCCGGCTCCGGGACAGATATCCTGTATTCCGTAAGACTGTGTGTTTTATGCGATTTTTTATTCTGATGGCGGCGGTGTTTATTACCATTATCACATTGTGACACAGTGCCTGTGTGATATACCGTTGATCTGATCGTTTTAACGGGACCTTATGCTGACGAAAACACTATGCTGACATTACTCCATCTTCTTTCATCGGTTGCGCTGCTGGTCTGGGGGACACACATTGTCCGGACAGGGATTATGCGTGTCTTCGGCGCAGATCTGCGGCGGCTGCTCGGAAAGAGCATCCGGAAAACATCACGGGCGTTTCTCGCCGGTCTGGGGGTGACTGCGCTGGTGCAGAGCAGTAATGCCACCGCATTGCTGGTGATTTCGTTTGTGGCGCAGGGCATGATAGCGCTGCCGCCCGCACTGGTTATTATGCTGGGGGCGGATGTCGGGACGGCGCTGATGGCACGGGTGCTGACGTTTGATCTCTCCTGGCTCTCACCTCTGCTGATCCTGGCGGGGGTTACTACGTTTCTCAGTCAGAAAAAGAGCCGGACCGGGCAACTGGGGAGGGTCGGTATCGGGCTGGGTCTGATTATCCTGGCGCTTCAGCTGATTGTGGCTTCCGCAGAACCGATCACACAGGCGTCCGCTGTTCAGGCTATTTTCACCTCACTGAGCGGGGATGCGGTGCTGGCGCTACTGGTGGGCGCACTGTTCGCCATGGTCAGCTACTCCAGCCTGGCGGCGGTGCTGCTGACGGCTACACTGAGTGCCACCGGCCTGGTGCCGCTGCATATCAGTCTGGCGATCGTCATCGGCTCTAACCTCGGCAGCGGCTTCCTGGCCATGCTGAGTAGCCGCGGTCAGAATGCGGTTGCGCGTCAGGTGGTGCTCGGCAGTATGCTGTTCAAACTGATTGGCTGTGTGCTGGTGCTGCCGTGGGTGAAACCGCTGGCGCTCTGGGTCGGCCAGTACAATCTGCCGGCGGCGGAAGTCGTTATTTATTTCCATGTGGTCTATAACCTGGTCCGCTGTGTGCTGATGCTGGCACTGGTGAAGCCGATGGCACGGCTGTGTCAGCGTCTTATCGCCGAACCGGAGGCGGAAGAGGACAGCGCAGCGCCCCGTTATCTGGATCAGAGTGCGCTGGATACTCCTTCTCTTGCGCTGGCTAATGCGGTACGGGAAACCCTGCGGCTGGGGGATGTGATTGAGCAGATGCTTCAGCGTTTTGACAGTCAGCTGGCGGGTAAAGGTGAGCAGAAACGGCTGATCAGCCACCTGGAAGAAGAAGCAGAGATGCTGCACAGCAGTATCAAACTCTATCTGGCGCAGTTACAGCAAACCGAACTGGGGGAAAGTGATTCCCGGCGCTGGGCGGAGGTGATTGATACCGCGATGTCACTTCAGCAGTCCTCCCTGATTATCGGGCGGATGTCCCACGATGTGGCGAATCAGACGGCGGATCCGCAGCGTGTTTTCTCGAAAGACGGCTACAGTGAACTGACCACCATGATGTCACGGCTGCAGAATAACCTGAATCTGGCGATGTCGGTATTTGTTTCCGGGGATGTGGATAATGCACGGCGGCTGCGCCGGGCAAAACACCGGTTCCGTCTGCTGAATCAGCGTTACTCTTTTGCTCATGTGGAGCGGCTGCATGTCAATAATCTGCAGAGCATCGGCAGCAGCCGGTTACATATCGGGCTGCTGGGGGATATGAAGCGTCTGAACTCTCTGTTTTGCTCTGTGGCCTATCATGTGTTAGAAGGTGTCGCAGATATAAAAACAGAGACAACAAATGATGACACTTCTCACGAGACAGCTTGAACGACAGGAAATACCGTGCATTTTTATCAGCATCTGGGATGTGAACTGATCGCAAAGCCGGATCCGGCGCTGTTTGCCCTGGAACCGGAAGACATTCATTTTGTGTCTCTTTTCCGGAACTGATCATTTAACACATTAATATCTGTTCAATTTATAGACGCATTAATTATAGGTGTATGATTTTCAGGTATATAATCATGCGCCTTTTTTGCATTTTATGCGAAAAAGCGGTTGCAACAGGCGGCAGATTATTTATGATAACAGTAATGATTCTCATTTCGTTATTGTAAGGAGTGGCTGTGATGCAAATCAAACACCCGCTTTCATCGTTTTTCTGGCAGCAGTTAACCGGGGTCGGTGGCATGATGCTGGCGCTGATACCGGTCGTGTTGTTTTTATCACAGGGGCATGAACAGGATGCTGCCCGTATTGCATTAGCAGTGGTGATTCTGCTGACAATGCCGATGCTGTATAACCGCGTATTGCGTCATTTCCTGCTGATTCCGGCAGGGATTGCATTCGTTTTGGGAAGTCTGCTCTGGTTCGAGCATCTGAGGATGTGATATCCGGGAAGTGATGTCAGAAGATTGTCATAACAGTGGTGCGAAGGGGGGGACTTGAACCCCCACGTCCGTAAGAACACTAACACCTGAAGCTAGCGCGTCTACCAATTCCGCCACCCTCGCAGGTACTGTCATTCAATCTGCTGTCAGTTGTGTGTGATAAGATCTGATTGGTGCGAAGGGGGGGACTTGAACCCCCACGTCCGTAAGGACACTAACACCTGAAGCTAGCGCGTCTACCAATTCCGCCACCCTCGCAATTCAGAACTATCTTGTAACTGATAGCATGGAGGCGGATTTTAGCGGTTTTATCCGCGCCGTCAATATTTTTTTATCAAAATTGGTGACTTCGCTTACTTATTAGGCATTTGTAGCCAGGTAGACCTTAAATTTACCGGTTTGCGCCAGAACCTTATGCTGACCAAATGTGCTGTCCAGCAGATCGGGATACGGTAAAAAGGCGTTGGCCACGATGCACAGTTTTCCGCCGCGGTTCAGACGGGCTTTGGCACCGGAAATAAGGCGCTGTGCGGCACTGTAGCTGGTGTTCAGACCGTCATGGAACGGCGGGTTGGCAACAATCCAGTCATAGCGGTCACTGATATCCGAATACACATCACTGGCGATTACACGGCCTTCCAGCTGGTTGCGTGCCAGAGTTTCTCGTCCGGCTTCAAGGGCGGCCGCTGAGACATCACTGAGCGTCAGGGTCAGCCCCGGGTTACGTTTTGCCAGTACGGTCGCGATAACACCACTGCCGCAGGCAATATCCAGCAGAGAGCCGGTCACCGCCTGGTTCAGTGATTCCAGCAGCAGTGCGCTGCCGACATCAATATTGTCCTGGCTGAATACACCCGGCAGCGTCACGATTTGCGTCCCTTCAGCGGTATAACTGCCGATCCACTCTTTCAGGGCAAAGTGTGCCGGCGTGGTCAGTTCGCCGTAATAAAGGCCGCAGCGGCGTGCGCTGTCAATTTTACGGAGTGCTGTGAATGGCTCTGTCATTTTTTCCGCGCTGCGGACACCACTGCGGTTTTCACCGACAATAAAAATATTACTGCCGACCGGCAGGCAGGAAAAAATCTGTGTCAGCTGGAACAGCGCTTCCTGTTTACTCTTCGGCCAGAAATAGATCAGTGTGTCGCATTGTGCGGCGGCTTCCGGGCTGACGGTCAGCGCAAATGCGGCGCGATCACCCAGCGGGACACGCAGGACCTGCCACTGATGATACTGGCTGGTGCTGACATACACTGACTGCGCGGAAAGCTGTGCAGCGAGGGGATCCTGAATGTCCCCGGCAAGCAGGACACGGCTCCCGGTAAATTCGTCTGCATGACGTAAAATCACTTCACTGGCCGGGGTAAGCATGGACATCCGTTAACTCCTGTAAATCATAATTCGGCAGCATTGGCGCGGGCAGCGCGCTTTGCTAAGATAGTGTCGTTTGTTATTTCAGGGATACATTATGACGCGACGAGACAGAATGCTGGCTCAGATGGGGATCACCCAATGGACGCTGCGTCAGCCGCAGCGCCTGAAAGGGGAACTGTCTGTACAGATCCCGGCTTCGGCACGTCTGCTGATCATAACCGATGAGCAGGCAGATCTCACCTGTGATTTACTCAGCGATATATTCCGCAGCCTGAATATCACGGCGGATGATGTTTACTGCATCACACCGGATAATGTACAGAGTATCCCGGCGCAGACAAACTGCCTGTGCTGGCTGCCGGGAACGGAAGCTGAACTGCCGGATTCACTGCCTTCATTACACTCTCCCCGTCTTGCCGACCTGTATCAGGACGCGCAGGCAAAACGCGGATTATGGACACAAATTTATCATTATGATCAGACTGTCACCGCTGCTTCCCGCTGATTTTTCCGCCGCATTCCGTATTGAACAGGCCGCTCACGCTTATCCCTGGAGTGAAGCCACATTCCGCAGCAATCACGGCGAACGTTACCATAACCTGAAACTGGAAGCAGACGGGGAACTGGCCGGATTCGCCATCAACCAGACGGTACTGGATGAAGCGACCCTGTTTAATATTGCGGTTTCACCTGAGCATCAGGGAAAAGGTTATGGCCGTCAGTTACTGGAAAAAGTGATTGAAGACCTGACAGCAAAAGGGATTGCGACACTCTGGCTGGAAGTCCGGGCATCAAACAGCCCGGCGATTGCGCTGTATGAATCGCTTGGTTTTAATGAGGTCACTGTGCGGAAGAACTATTATCCGGCGGCACAGGGTAAAGAGGATGCAGTGATTATGGCGCTTTACCTGAGTTTCGGAATGTCATAGCGCGAAATGTAATAGAGCGATAAGTCAGATAAAACGGCGGTTTTTTATCCCTTTCGGCAATTTTCTGCGTGTTACTGTGATGGTATACATTTATCACAGGCGCGCCTTGTCATGTTTATCCATAAAATTATCACACCGATGTTTATCCGGCGCTTTGAATGCGTCGGTTCTGAATGCCTGTCGCACTGCTGCCAGGACTGGTTTATCAGTATTGATAAGAAAACCTATAAAAAATATCACAGTGCGGACAGCATTGAAATTAAACAGATTTCTCAGGAACATGTTCTTAAATCGGAGCGTGCCGGTACATATGCGTATATCCGGCTGACAGAAGAAAAACAGTGTCCGTTTCTGACAGAAAAGCGGCTGTGTGGTGTTTACAGTAAGCTCGGGCCTTCGGCAATGAGTGATACCTGCCGTGAATATCCGCGCAGTGAAATAAAATATCAGAATGCGACGTTCAAACGTTTGTCACTTTCCTGCCCGGAGGTTGTTCGTCAGTTGCTGTTTTCCGCCGATGCCATGCAGTTAACAGAAGAAGAGCAGTATCTGAAAAAAGTACCGCAGGATGCGGCGCTGACTGATCCGCAATACCTGATGTACCTCTGGTGTCTGAATCTGGTGCAGGTACCGTCACCGGAGTTTGAGGATAACCTCTATGCCGTTATGCAGCTGCTGACGTTTATCAGTAAGCTCAATTATGACATTGAAGCGAATTTTGATCGTATTCAGGGCGTGTATGAATTTCTGCTCAATGCAACGGAAAACGGAGAACTGACGGCAGAGCGCAGAGCACTGCCGCACCCGGTCAGTTTTCAGACCGCAGTATTAAGTGTTTACGGTAAATTTATTCCCAGGTTATCCCGCAGTGGTACTTTTTTATTCTCCACTTATATCAATACGCTGAAGCAACTCGGAATGGATGAGCAACAGACCGCAGTACGCACGGAAGAAAACATGGCGCGTCTGCGGTCAGAATGGAAAGTACAGCAGCAGAACAGTTGTCTGAATCAACCATACACACTGCGTAATCTGTTTTCCTATCTGCTGTATCACAGCCAGTTTCCGCATGCGGCTAATTTCGCCGGTGGTGTTACCGGTTCCCGCAATGCCTTGTCTCACTTCAGTCTGCTGGTCATGGATTATTTCTATTTGCGGACCAATCTGACGGCGCTGGCGGTAACGGAAGAACGGGTACTGAAAGAGAGTGATGTTCAGCTTTTGCTGGGCGCCTATTTCTCACTGAAAATGCATGTGGGTGATATTAATGCAGATTTACTGGCACTGATGGAACGTTGTCAGATGAGCGATGCAATCGCCTGTATCTGCCTGCTGGATAACTGACGGAGCCGGATTTTCAAGCTTTTGTTGTTTCACGGGGCAAACCGGGCGAAAATAAGCACCATTAATGAGAAATCAGAGGCGGAAACCGTGTGTTTCTGCCTCGCAGCCCCAGAAGAACGCCCAGATGTCAAATAATGCATTTTTACAGGAAGTGGCCAAACGCCGCACCTTTGCGATCATTTCGCACCCCGATGCCGGTAAAACCACCATTACCGAAAAAGTCCTGCTGTTCGGACAGGCTATCCAGAAAGCCGGTACTGTCAAAGGCCGCGGCTCTAATCAGCACGCCAAATCTGACTGGATGGAGATGGAAAAACAGCGCGGGATCTCAATCACCACATCCGTGATGCAATTCCCGTATCACGATGCCCTGGTGAACCTGCTGGACACCCCGGGACACGAAGACTTCTCCGAAGATACCTACCGCACCCTGACGGCGGTGGACTGCTGCCTGATGGTGATCGATGCGGCAAAAGGGGTTGAGGATCGTACCCGTAAGCTGATGGAAGTTACCCGTCTGCGTGATACGCCGATCCTGACCTTTATGAACAAACTTGACCGCGATATCCGTGACCCGATGGAGTTACTGGATGAAGTGGAAAACGAGCTGAAGATTGCCTGTTCGCCAATCACCTGGCCTATCGGCTGCGGTAAGCTGTTCAAAGGGGTTTATCACCTGTACCGCGATGAAACTTATCTGTATCAGACCGGCCAGGGGCATACCATTCAGGAAGTCCGTACCGTAAAAGGGCTGAATAACCCGGATCTGGATGCAGCTGTCGGCGAAGAGCTGGCAAAACAGCTGCGTGATGAGCTGGAACTGGTACAGGGTGCATCCCATGAATTTGATGAGGAGCTGTTCCTCGCCGGTGAACTGACACCGGTCTTCTTCGGTACCGCGCTGGGGAACTTCGGGGTGGATCATATGCTGGACGGCCTGGTTTCCTGGGCACCGGCACCGATGCCGCGTCAGACGGATGTCCGTGAAGTGACTGCAAAAGAAGATAAATTCACCGGGTTTGTCTTTAAAATTCAGGCGAATATGGATCCTAAACATCGTGACCGCGTGGCGTTCCTGCGCATTGTCTCCGGTGTGTATGAAAAAGGCATGAAACTGCATCAGGTGCGTCTCAAAAAAGACGTGGTGATTTCTGATGCGCTGACCTTTATGGCCGGCGACCGTGCGCATGTGGATTGCGCCTATCCCGGTGATATTATCGGTCTGCATAACCACGGCACCATTCAGATTGGTGATACCTTCACTCAGGGTGAGATTCTGAAATTCACCGGTATCCCGAACTTTGCACCGGAACTGTTCCGCCGTATCCGTCTGCGTGATCCGCTGAAACAGAAACAATTGCTGAAAGGACTGGTTCAGCTGTCCGAAGAGGGCGCGGTGCAGGTCTTCCGTCCGCTGGCCAACAACGACCTGATTGTCGGGGCGGTGGGTGTGCTTCAGTTTGATGTGGTGGTTGCCCGTCTGAAAAGCGAGTACAACGTCGAAGCTATTTATGAGGCGGTTAACGTCTCCACCGCCCGCTGGGTGGAGTGTGACGATGTGAAGAAACTGGAAGAGTTCAAACGTAAAAACGAACTGCATCTGGCACTTGACGGCGGCGATAACCTCTCTTATATCGCACCGACTATGGTGAACCTGAACCTCACCGCAGAACGTTATCCGGATGTGAGTTTCCACAAAACCCGCGAACACTGACAGAATGAGAACGCGCCTCCGGCGCGTTTTTTTTATGGCGGAGTTAAGATACACTGACAGACAGATGATGTTCATCATGAAAATGAAGAAGGATACGATAATGCGCAATACCATGAAATCACTGGCCGTCCTGCTGGTCAGCGGCGCGCTGTTCAGCGCATCCGCCATGGCGGGGGAATCTCTGAGTCAGAAAGCCGGCCAGGCGTGGGACAGTGCTTCTCAGTCTGCGGAAGATTTGGGTAAGCAGGCGGAGCAAAAATTTGACGGCGCGGTAAAAGATGCCTCACTGCTGGTGGATGACAGCACGATCACCGCCAAAATCCGTGGTCAGCTGCTGAGTGCGGATGATATTGACAGCAATGATATCGCCGTGAAAACCATTAACGGTACTGTGTATCTCTCCGGATTTGTTACCACAGATGCGCAGCGTACAAAAATCATCGATATTGCCAAAGGCGTTCCCGGTGTCCGTGCCGTGGAAGTCAGTATCGGGCAGTATAAATAACCGGCAGGTAATCTGCGCCGGGGGAAGAGCAGGATGGGAACGTATATCCCGGTAACGCCCGGGAAAATCGCACCGCTGGCCTGGTTGCCTGATCCGCTTCAGGCGACCGGTAAACTGGCGCTGGTCTGTGAAGGCGGCGGCCAGCGCGGGATTTTTACGGCCGGTGTGCTGGATGAGTTTCTCAAAGCCGGGTTTAACCCGTTTGATTTGCTGATAGGCACCTCTGCCGGTGCGCAGAACCTGTCTGCGTATCTGTGCGGTCAGCGCGGCTACGCCCGTCATGTCATTACCCGCTACACCACCGACAAACAATTCTTTAATCCGCTGCGTTTTATCCGCGGCGGCAATCTTATCGATCTCGACTGGCTTATTTCTTCAACCTCTGCGGAATGTCCGCTGAATATTGCGCATGCACTGCGGCGCTTTGATCAGGGGCAGGAATTTTATATGTGTGCCAGCAGGGCGGATAATCTGGATGCCGCGTATTTCAGCCCGCAGGCCGAAGACTGGCTGGAATATATCAAAGCCTCCAGCGCTATCCCCGGATTCTACCGTGAAGGGGTGGAAATTGACGGCATCACATATCACGACGGCGGCATCAGTGATGCGGTGCCGGTTATTGAGGCATGGCGGCGGGGCGCGACCCGGATTGTGGTGATCCGGACTGTGCCGTCACAGCTCTATTACACCCCGGAATGGGTGAAAAGGATGGAACGCTGGCTGGAAAAAAGCCATCTGAAACGGATGGTTGCCATGATGAAACAGCATGCCAAAAGCTATTACCGGACACAAAAATTTATTCAGTCACCGCCGCCCGGGGTTGAAATTGCTGAAATTTATCCGAATGCACCGCTGGCAAGCAATGCGCTCGGCAGCCGGGTTAAAACGCTGATGCAGGATTACCGGCTGGGCCGCCGCAGCGGACGTTATTTTCTGGCAACACTCGGTGAGCGCTGGGCGTCATATGAGCCGGTACGAAGTTCCGTACTGAGGGTTCCGCCCGCATCCAACGACAACGACTCACAACTGCCGGTCACGGACGGTACAGCGGCGGTATTACATTCACCGGAACGCTCACCGGAAAAGCCGGCGGACTGAATAAATGCAATTTATTGATACCCACTGCCATTTCGATTTCCCGTTTTTTACGGATGATCTTACCCGCCATAAAGCCGCAGCGGCACAGGCCGGGCTGACCGATATTATTATCCCGGCGGTCAGCAATCGGAACCTCAGCACGGTGGCCGGGCTGTGCCGGTCATCCGGCGATGCATTTCCCCGCCTGCACGCGGCATTTGGTCTGCATCCGCTTTATATTGCCGAACACACCCCTGAACATCTGGAACAGCTTGAGTCGTTTATCACCGCAAGCGGGACAGAATGCGTGGCGGTGGGGGAAATCGGGTTGGATCGCTATATGGCGGAGCCGCAGTGGGATAAGCAGCTGGATTTTTTTATTGCTCAACTGAAACTGGCCGCACGGACAGATAAACCGGTTATTCTGCACTCCCGCAAAACCCATGACACGCTCGCTGCTGTTCTGCGCCGTCACCCGGTGCCCCGCCGTGGTGTGATTCACGGATTTTCAGGAAGTTTTGCCCAGGCGGATGCCTTTGTGAAGCTGGGTTATTACATCGGGGTCGGCGGGACGATTACTTACGACCGGGCTCAGAAGACCCGGCGGGCAATCGCGCAGCTCCCGCTCTCTGCGTTACTGCTGGAAACGGATGCCCCGGATATGCCGCTCAGCGGTTTTCAGGGTGAACCGAACCGGCCGGAGCGGATTGTCCGTACATTTGAAGTGCTCTGTTCACTGCGCAGTGAGTCTCCGGAAGAGATTGCTGCTCAGATTTATCGCAACAGCTGTACACTTTTTTCGCTGCAATCATCTGATTAAGATTCCTGAATCGATTTTCCCGCGATTTTGTCCTGTTAAAGCCTGCATTTTGTGTGCCAAATCACCTGAAATCACTTACAATTGTAAGCAGATGTTATTTCATGTTCGTCATCTGGTTAAATACCCGCCAATTCCCGGCTTTGCGGGAGACTTTTCAGGGTAAAATAGTTGAATAATGTGATTATCATCATATTTTTGTATTTTTTGTTACTTTTTTCAGTCGTTATTTGTGACGCAAGTTGATTGTTGGCCGGACTGACCGGGTATAATCAGCGCCACAGGGTCCTGCTCAGAGCTGCATGCGGAGCAGGACTATTAATCTACATTATCGTGAACAGGGATACTTCCATGCAACTCCTTATGAGTCTGGTCGGGATGGCAGCGCTGATCTTTATCGCAGTGCTGTTTTCAAGTGATCGCCGGGCAATCAAACTGCGGACTGTTGTCGGTGCCTTCATTATTCAGGTACTGATCGGTGCGCTGGTTCTCTATGTCCCGGTGGGACGTAAAATCCTCCTGGCAATGTCTGACGGTGTCGCCAGTGTTATCGGCTATGGCCAGAAAGGGATGGACTTTATTTTCGGCGGCCTGGTATCCGACAAAATGTTCGAGGTATTCGGCGGTGGCGGTTTCGTCTTTGCCCTGCGTGTTCTGCCGGTTATCGTTTTCTTCTCCTCGCTGATTGCCGTTCTGTATTACCTCGGCATTATGCAGCTTGTGATTAAAATCCTCGGCGGCGGTTTACAGAAGCTGCTGGGCACCTCCCGTACCGAATCCCTGTCCGCGACAGCCAACATCTTTGTCGGACAAACTGAAGCCCCGCTGGTGGTGCGTCCGTATATCTCCGGGATGACCAACTCTGAACTGTTTGCGGTGATGTGTGGTGGTCTGGCATCCGTGGCCGGTTCAGTTCTCGCCGGGTATGCGCAGATGGGGGTACCGCTGGAGTACCTGATCGCGGCATCCTTTATGGCGGCACCGGGCGGCCTGCTGTTTGCGAAACTGATGGTGCCTGAAACCGAACACTTTGATGACCGTACCGAAGCAATGGCCGGTATGGCGGAAGAAGAGCGCCCTGCCAACATCATTGATGCGGCGGCAAGCGGTGCATCTTCCGGTATGCAGCTGGCACTGAACGTGGGTGCGATGCTGCTGGCGTTTATCGCGCTGATCGCCTTAATCAACGGTATCCTGGGCGGCGTCGGTGGCTGGTTTGACTATCCGCAGCTGTCACTGGAACTGATCCTCGGCTGGGTCTTCTCGCCAATCGCCTTCCTGATTGGTGTGCCGTGGAGTGAAGCTATGACCGCCGGTTCGTTCATCGGACAAAAAATTGTGGTCAACGAATTCGTTGCCTTCATGAACTTCGGTGAATACATGAAGCCGGATGCACAGGTGATTGCTGCCGGTTTACAACCGCTGTCTGATCACACCAAAGCGATTATCTCCTTTGCACTGTGCGGTTTTGCCAACCTCTCTTCTGTTGCTATCCTGCTGGGTGGCCTGGGCGGTATGGCACCTAACCGCCGTAAAGACGTGGCACGTCTGGGTATGAAAGCTGTGATGGCCGGTACTCTCTCCAACCTGATGAGTGCAACCATCGCCGGTTTCTTCCTGGCACTGTAATGCTCTTCCTGCACAGGTGAACCCGGTTCACCTGTGCACTTCACTGATTCAGTGTACTTGTCTTTCTGTCTCTCCCTGTTTATCCCTTTCCTGCGCTATACTATGCCGTGAATATGTGCTGCCATTTTGTGCATATCAGGCCATTAACGTGATTTTTATCACATAATCATATGTATTGATGTAAATGCTGTTATATAAACGTGATGAAAGGCACGTATTATAGCGCCAGGACATGCTCAAATACGGCATGGATACCATGTAACGGATTCGGTGATTCTGTTTATCAGTCACCTGTATTACAGCGCGGTGAGAAGGATCTCAGCGTTAGCTCTTATCTCAAGAGAGACAACGTCTTCACGGAACCAAGTCCCGCTCGCCAACACATTTTGCATCGTTCAGATATTGCGTCTGCCCGGCAACGGCGCAGACATACGTTGGAGAGTTTTATGACCGATTTAACCGCCGCAGCGCAGCGCGCGCTGTCCTTAATGGATTTAACCACCCTGAATGATGATGATACTGACGCGAAAGTCACTGCGCTGTGTCATCAGGCGAAAAGCCCGGCCGGCCAGACTGCGGCCATCTGCATTTACCCGCGTTTTATCCCGCTGGCCCGTAAAGTTCTGCGTGAGCAGGGTACGCCGGAAGTGCGTATCGCGACTGTCACCAACTTCCCGCACGGTAATGATGACATTGAGATTGCACTGGCTGAAACCAATGCTGCGATTGCTTACGGCGCAGATGATGTGGATGTGGTGTTCCCGTACCGCGCACTGATGGCCGGTAATACCCAGGTTGGTTTTGATATGGTGAAAGCCTGCAAAGAAGTCTGTGCGAAACACAATGTGCTGCTGAAAGTGATTATCGAAAGCGGTGAGCTGAAAGATCCTGCGTTAATTCGTCAGGCATCTGAAATCTCCATCAAAGCCGGTGCTGACTTTATTAAAACCTCCACCGGTAAAGTGCCGGTCAACGCCACGCCGGAAACTGCGGAAATCATGATGACTGTGATCCGTGATATGGGCGTCGGTAAAACCGTTGGTTTCAAACCGGCCGGTGGTGTCCGCACTGCGGAAGAAGCCGCGCAGTATCTGGCGATGGCTGACCGTATCATGGGCGAAGGCTGGGCTGACTCCCGTCACTTCCGCTTTGGCGCATCCAGCCTGTTAGCCAGCCTGCTCAATGCACTGGGCTACGCAGACGCCAAATCTGACAGTAAGTATTAATCACGCTTTCCGGGCCGCTTTTGCCGCCCGGCTTTCTGATTAACCCGGTATCTGTGGTACCGGGACGGATCCGGTATTTTAAGGAGTTCACTGTGTTTCTGGCTCAGGAAATCATTCGCAAAAAACGGGACGGACACCCGCTCTCTGATGAGGAAATCCGTTTCTTTATTAACGGCGTGCGTGATAACTCAGTCTCTGAGGGACAAATTGCCGCGCTGGCGATGACTATCTATTTTCATGATATGAACCCGCAGGAGCGCGTCTCGCTGACACTGGCGATGCGGGATTCCGGCTCGGTGCTGGACTGGAAAAACCTTGATTTACCGGGCCCCGTTGTGGATAAACACTCCACCGGCGGCGTGGGGGATGTGACCTCCCTGATGCTCGGGCCGATGGTGGCTGCCTGCGGCGGCTATATCCCGATGATCTCCGGCCGCGGCCTGGGACATACCGGCGGCACGCTCGACAAACTGGAAGCGATTCCGGGCTTTGATATTTTCCCGGATGATGAAACCTTCCGCCGTATCATCAAAGAGACCGGTGTGGCGATTATCGGCCAGACCAACTCACTGGCACCGGCGGACAAGCGTTTCTATGCGACCCGCGATATTACGGCAACCGTGGATTCCATTCCGCTGATCACCGCCTCTATCCTCGGCAAAAAACTGGCCGAAGGACTGGATGCACTGGTGATGGATGTGAAAGTCGGTTCCGGGGCATTTATGCCAACCTATGAATTATCAGAGCAGCTGGCGCAGGCGATCGTACAGGTTGCCAACGGCGCGGGCTGCCGGACCACTGCACTGATGACCGACATGAACCAGGTGCTGGCATCCAGCGCCGGTAATGCGGTGGAAGTGCGTGAAGCGGTGCGTTTCCTGACCGGTGAGTACCGCAATCCGCGCCTGTATGAAGTCACTATGGCGCTGTGCAAAGAGATGCTGGTTTCCGGCGGGCTGGCGGCTGACCGCACAGAGGCGGAAGCAAAATTACAGCAGGTGCTGGATAATGGCAAAGCGGCGGAAATCTTCGGCCGGATGGTTGCCGCGCAGCGCGGACCGGCTGATTTTATCGAACGCTATTCGCACTATCTGCCATCGGCAGTGCTCAGTAAACCGGTCTATGCTGAGACAGAAGGGATTGTGACCGCCATGGATACCCGCGCACTGGGTATGGCGGTTGTTTCGCTGGGCGGCGGACGCCGTAAGGCCAGCGACCCGATTGACTACAGTGTCGGGTTAAGTGATATCGCGCCGATCAACAGTGTTGCTGACGGACAGATGCCGCTGGCGATGATCCACGCCAATAATGAAGATGCGTGGAATGAAGCTGCTCAGGCCGTGCGCCGGGCAGTCACACTCAGTGAGAGCCCGGTTACAGATACCCCGCTGATTTACCGCCGGATCAGCGAATAAGAACAATTTTGTTATTCACGCGGAGCCCTGCATCCTGACGTGATCTGACACAGGAGAGAAGTATGAAACGTACATTTATTATGGTGCTGGATTCATTCGGTATCGGCGCAGCACATGATGCCGCTGATTTCGGCGACACCGGCGCTGACACGTTAGGTCATATCGCACAGGCCTGTGCCCGCGGTGAAGCAGATAAAGGCCGTAAAGGCCCGCTGCATCTGCCTAATCTGTCCCGTCTGGGGCTGGGTAAAGCAGCTGAGGAATCCACCGGACACTTCCCGGAAGGTCTGGATAAGAATGCGGAAATTATCGGCGCATACGGCTATGCCGGGGAATTATCTTCCGGTAAAGATACCCCGTCCGGCCACTGGGAAATTGCCGGGGTGCCGGTTCTGTTTGACTGGGGCTATTTCAGCGATCATGAAAACAGCTTCCCGCAGGAATTACTGGATATCCTCGTTAAACGCGCCAATCTGCCGGGATACCTCGGCAACTGCCACTCATCCGGTACTGTGATTCTGGATCAGCTCGGCGAAGAGCATATGAAAACCGGCAAACCGATTTTCTATACCTCTGCGGATTCCGTTTTCCAGATTGCCTGTCACGAAGAAACGTATGGCCTGGAAAAACTGTATGAGCTGTGCGAAATTGCCCGCGAAGAACTGACCAAAGGCGGTTACAACATCGGCCGTGTGATTGCGCGTCCGTTTACCGGTGAAAAAGCCGGTTCATTTGAACGTACCGGTAACCGTCACGACTACGCGGTCGAGCCGCCGTCAGCGACCATGCTGCAGAAGCTGGTGGAAGAGAAGCAGGGCGAAGTGGTATCTATCGGTAAAATCGCGGATATTTATGCCCATGTCGGTATCACCAAAAAAGTGAAAGCGACCGGTATTGATGCGCTGTTTGATGCATCACTGGAAGAGATGAAACTGGCGGGTGATAACACCATCGTGTTTACCAACTTCGTTGATTTCGATTCCTCGTACGGTCACCGCCGTGATGTGGCAGGTTATGCTGCTGCGCTGGAGCTGTTTGACCGCCGTCTGCCGGAAATGCTGAAGCTGGTGAAAGAGGACGATATTCTGATCCTGACCGCAGACCACGGTTGTGACCCGACCTGGCCGGGTACCGATCACACCCGCGAACATATCCCTGTGCTGGTGTACGGGCCGAAAGTCAAACCGGGCTCTCTGGGTTACCGTGAAACCTTCGCGGACATCGGGCAGACTGTTGCATCCTATTTTAATTTATCCCCGATGGATTACGGCAAAAACATGCTGTAATGTGTCTTTTTTTTCGGGCAGGCTTTCAGTCTGCCCTTTCCCTTTGGATTGACTGAAAGGATTTTTTTATGGCTACCCCTCACATTAATGCCGAACGCGGTGATTTTGCTGATGTTGTTCTGATGCCCGGCGACCCGCTGCGCGCGAAATACATTGCAGAAAATTTTCTGGAAGATATTAAACAAGTCAACAATGTGCGTGGCATGCTGGGTTTTACCGGAACCTATAAAGGCCGCCGTATCTCCGTGATGGGCCACGGTATGGGGATCCCGTCCTGCTCTATTTATGCCAAAGAGCTGATCACTGAATTTGACGTGAAAACCATTATCCGCGTCGGTTCCTGCGGGGCTATCAGCCGTGATGTCAAACTGCGTGATGTGGTTATCGGCATGGGCGCGAGCACGGATTCCAAAGTGAACCGTCTGCGTTTCAAGGATAACGATTTCGCGGCTATCGCGGACTTCGGGCTGGTACGTAATGCGGTTGAAGCGGCAGAAACCGCCGGGATCCCGGCGCGTGTCGGTAATATCTTCTCTACGGATTTATTCTATACACCGGATCCGCAAATGTTTGACGTGATGGAAAAATACGGCATTCTGGGCGTGGAAATGGAAGCTGCCGGTATTTATGGTGTGGCTGCTGAATTCGGTGCAAAAGCACTGACTATCTGCACCGTTTCTGACCATATCCGTACCGGTGAAAATTTACCGGCAGAAGAGCGCCAGACTACTTTTAATGAAATGATCACTATCGCGCTGGAATCTGTTTTACTGGGCGATAAGAAGTAATTTATTTCAGTCATTATAAAAACCGCTGCCGGTATTATTTCCCTGCAGCGGTTTTTTTATTTTTTACTGTTATCAGGTCTGGTATGAATTTCTGAAACACCATTTCCTATCGTAATTTTAAAACTAAAGTCACAGGTTTTATTGAGAATTTTAGCGTAGGTTATGGATAAAATTAATGTTAATAATAAAGTAAAATAAGGTGCCTGATTAACCGTTACCTGCAACAGAGAGAAACGGGGGGATTTCTCCCCCCTCAGCATCATTTATCGTTACAGGACAATGTTGCGTCAACCAGCATATCTCCGCCTTTCAATGAAAAATCGGATACCCGATGATTATTGAGTAACGAATTTACAACATCAGAAATTGTAAGAGCAGTTATTAATACCACTGCAACTATAGCTAATGTTGTTATTGATCTTCCGGTCATTTCTCTTGACTCCTTTAATTTAAGGAGGCAAAATCCCTATTGTTTGGTAGAGATTCAGCCCCGGTTTATGTTGAAAAACGTAATCGGGGCTTTCTTCTATCCGGAACAGGGAAAACATAGCCTGATCCGGACAGAATCAGGCACCCGCAGAAAATATAACAACTGTGTTTCTCTTTATCTCTGCCTCATTCGGGGGATAATACGGAGATATATCACAAAATATATTCTCATTATTCGTTAATACAATGATTGTTATTTCTGTCAGTTAACGGAAATAATAAAGCCGCTGTTAAGCGGCTTTATATTATTATGGCGGTGTGAGCATAAATAATTTTTCATTCTCACCGCTGTAGCGGGATAATGCCCGGTTTATATCCTCTGCGGTTATCTGATTAACTAACGCCTCTTCTGCGGTTATCCGCGTAAACTCATTATCGTCCCCGGCAATCTGAGCCAGTGATTCTGTCCAGAAAGCCGCACTCTGGTAAACCTGCTGTTTTTCCAGTAACCAGTTGGCTCTGGCTTCTTTCAGGGCATTGTCACTCACACCGTCTGTTTTCAGGGTTTTCAGCACATTCCGGCTCAGTGCTGTCATCTCTGCGGCGCGCTGAGGATCGGTGGTGAAATTCAGCCGGGCGCTGTAGTACGGTGACGGCAGTTTTGCCAGCATAGAGGAGAAACTCAGGGCGTAAATACCGCCCGCCTGTTCCCGCAATGCGCTGCGCAACTGTTTGCTGATGATGCTGTCGGCCAGTTGCAGTGTCAGGCTTTCTTTCAGTGACCACTGTGCCGGGGCGGCATACTGAATACTCACCATGGTTTTATCAGAGCTGGCTATCGGGTAAGTCCGGCTGAAGGATTGCATTTTGGGTGCGATAGCCGGATCCCGCCACTGCAGGCGCTGCCCGGAAGCGGGAAGGGTGGCGATCCATTTCTCAACAGCCTGTTTTATCTGTTTTTTATCTGCCGCACCGCTGATCACCAGTGTCATGTCCTGTACCGGGCTGAGCAGGAGACGGTGGTTCTGCTGTAACTGCGCGGCAGTAAACTGACGCCAGCCACCGTTTTCATTTATCACCAGACGTTCGCCGTGAGTATGACTTTCACGGTTAATGGCATCCAGGAAGCGGCGCTCCACCGGGGTGCTGTTCAGGCTTTCCAGTGTCAGCTGCTGATTGCGGAGTAATTTTTCGCCGCTGAACTGCGGCTGTGTGATCTTCAGATGCAGCAGTTTCAGCAGGGTATCCAGTTCTTCCGGCGGGGCTTCACCACGGAATCCGTGATTCAGCAGCTCACTGTACGGCCGCAGGCTGAGACTGTGCTGTTTGCTGAATAAGGTCAGCTCACGGGCACTCAGCTCACCGTAACCGCTGCTTTCCGGCAGTTTCAGTGCCCAGTCGGTCAGTCCTTCCTGTCCGGCCGGCTCCAGTGAGCGGCCGCCCGGAATGTGCAGATTGATCTGAATATTATCTTTCAGGCTTTTATCCTGATGCACAATGACCCGCAGACCGTTGGATAACTGCCACGATTCCGTGGACGGTAACGGCAGTGCCTGCTCCTGAACAATGCTGCCGGCCGCCGCCGGGGTGACATTCAGCGCGACCTGCCGCACGGTCAGGGAAAACGGCCCGGGGGCGGACTGCCGGATCTGCTGCCAGCGGTCAGTGAACGCTTTCTCATCAAAACGGGCCTGTTCGCTGTCCGGCCCGAGCAGCGCCAGCCGTGGTGATGCCTGATTCAGGAATCCGCTCACATGGGTTTTCAGCGTATCCGGTGTGACCGGTTTGAGCAGTTCCCATGCTGTGGTGAGCTGCTGACGTTTGTCCTGAACCGGCATTCTGTATTCCAGTGCGGTGGTGATGGTATCGGCGAGATAATCATTACCGTAGCGGGATTCACCGGCGGCCTGCTGACTGAGTTTTGCCAGCAGGCTCTGCCGGGCATCGTCCAGCTCTGTCTGTGTGACGGGTTGTGTCGCCAGGCGCTGAATTTCTGTCCACAATAAGGTGATACTGCCGAGGTAATCCCCGCCCTGCGGATGCACTATCATCAGTTGCTGAAGACGGCGGCTGTCCAGCATGGCGCCCTGCGGGTTGATACTGGCAGCCGGTAACTGTCCGCTATCCACCAGCGCGGTCAGGCGCTGATTGAGGATAGTCACCCAGAGATTATCCAGCAGGTCATCATACTGCCCGTCACGGGTATTGAGCGGCGCGCGGATATCCCGCTGCAGCGCGAACTGCATAATGCGCTGTCCCTGCTCTTTATCGAAGACGGGTTTTACCAGCAGTCCCGGCTGCGGGGCAAAGCGCTGACGGGCCGGATCATCCTGTGCGGCATCTTCTTTGGCGGGCTGATTAAAATACGCCTCCGCCAGATTGCTGACGTCGTGGCGGTTAAACTGTCCGATAACCACCAGACTCATCCGCTGCGGCTGATACCAGGTCTGATAATAGTCTTTTGCTGTGCTGACCGGTGCATGGCGGATCACATCCAATAACCCGATCGGGTCACGCTCCGCATAGAGACTGCCCGCATAGCGCAGTTGCTCAAGGGCATTATTGATGCGGAAGCCGATGCCCTGACGCAGCCGCCACTCCTCAATAATCACGGAACGTTCTTTATCAAACGCAACAGGGTCAAAGGTCATGCCCTGTGCCCAGTCGGCGAGTACCTGCAAACCGGTCTGAATCTGTTCCGGGGTGGCCTGCGGCAGCGACAGTTTATAGACAGTGGAATTGAGGCTGGTGGCGGCATTCACATGGCTGCCGAGATTCAGCCCCTGTTTTTCCAGCTGTTTAAAACTCTGTGTGTCCGGGAAATGCGTGGTGCCTTTAAAGGCCATATGTTCGGTGAAATGCGCGAGACCGCGCTGCTCTTCTGTTTCCTGTAATGAACCGCTTTCCACCAGCAGCCGCAGCTCTGCGCCGGGCTGCGGGCGTGACAGAAGATACACATTCATGCCGTTTGCCAGGCGGATGTGCTGTAAATCACTGCGCTGCGGCAGCGGACGGTTATCTGTACCGGTTGTGCTGACAGCGGTACAGCCGGTGAGGATCAGCACCACACCGGCAAAGGTCAGTTTATAATGCATATCGGACTCCTGATGTGCAGGTGGCGGCAGGGGCGGACAGGGCGATCACGCGATCTGCCTCCTGCTGAAGAAAACGCTGGTGGCTGACCAGCAGAAGCGTGCTGTCCGGCAGACGCTGACGGAGCAGACGGATCATGCGGACCGCATTGTCATCATCCAGTGCGGAGGTAATTTCATCGAGCAGCATCAGCTTTGGCTGACTGAGCAGCAGACGGGCGATCAGCAACCGCTGCTGTTCACCGCCGGACAGGCGCTGACGCCAGTCGGCATCGGTATCCAGTTGTGGTGTCAGTGCAGCAAGCCCGGTGGCGTCCAGCACTTCGCGGTAAGCCTCCGGCGTGAACTGTGCGGCGGTATGCGGATAGGCGAGCAGGGATTTCAGTGTCCCGGACGGCAGATAAAGTGACTGCGGCACCCACATTACATCCTGTTCACGGCTGATATTGCCCCGGTAATAAGGCCAGTGACCGCTGAGTGTGCGCAGCAGAGTGGATTTACCCAGTCCGGAGCGGCCGCTGATAATGGCAAATTCTCCGGCGTGCAGAGAGAGTGAGACATTCTCCAGCAGAGGACGATTATCCTGCAGCAGAATATCGGCGCAAACATCCAGGCGCACTGCCGACTGACGGGTTTCGGTGACATCAGACACCGCGTCATTTTCCAGCAGACGGACGAAATGGTACAGACGGGTTACCGTCGCCTGCCAGGCGGCTATCTCTTTATAGGCAAAAATAAACCAGCCGAGTGACGTCGCAACACTGCTGAAGGCCTGACGCAGCTGCATTAATCCGCCCAGCATCAGTTCCCCGGCGAGGAATTTCGGCAGAGCAAACAGGATCGGCGCCAGTGCGGTCACCTGCTGATAACCCACGGTATAAAAGGATAAATTCCGCTCGCAGCGGATCAGCTGATTCCAGTTGGCCGCCACCCGGGCAAAGCGGGCCAGCAATTGCTGTTTATCCTGTAACTCCCCCCGCTGTCCGGCAATGGCATCGCCGTGCTGTCTGCGGGTGATCAGTGCCGCACGGTAATCCGCCTCACGCTGCTGTTTTTCCATATTCAGTTTGCGCAGCGGCCCGCCGATAAGCTGTGTCAGCGCGATACCCACTAAGGTGTAGGCGATACAGGCCCAGAACATATAGCCGTCGATGCGCCAGTCAGTACCGGCGACAGAGAGCAGAATACTGCCGGAAAGCTGCCAGAGGATGGCGGCAAAGGAAATCAGGGTCAGCAGTGAATGCAGGAAGGTGATCAGCAGACTGAGGGTAGATTCCACCAGCAGGCGGACATCCTCGGCAATCCGCTGATCCGGGTTATCCGGCTCGCGGGCGGTCAGGCGCAGCAGGTAATGGCGGCTCTGCGGCGACAGCCAGCGGCTGAGGATCTGTTCTGTCATCCCCTCCCGCCAGCGGATAGCCAGTTTCTGCCGGAAATACGTGCCGAGCACCACCACCAGAATCAGCCCGCTGACCAGCACGACGAAAAATTTGATCAGCTGATACAGCGCCGCGCCGTCCAGCTTTTGCAGTGCATTATAAAAATCCCCGTTCCACTGGTTCATGCGGATATTGAACCAGACGGAGGAGAGTGTCAGCCCGAGAGACAACAACAGTAAGAACCAGCAAAACAGGGCGGCACGCCGCCCCCAGAACGGCTTCACCAGCCAGAAAAATTGTTTTATTGTTTTCATTGATTATTCATAATGTTAAGAGACATTGCTCACATGCTCAGATTAAAAATCGTAATTCAGCTGTAACCAGAACTGACGGCCCGGATCATAGGCAATCACCTTGTTACCGGCGTAGATAAAGGTATCCGCGACATTTTTGTTATTCAGGACGTTATTCACTTCCAGTGAGACAGACGCACCGTAAGCAAACTCCGGTTTCCAGTTCACGCGGGTATCCCAGGTGAATTTGGATGCGAAATGCTCTTTCTGATAGACACGTAACTCGCCGTACTGCGGATCACGGACCACTTCGTTGTCATGACGGACAGCCTGATTACGCGCGCCCCACCATTGCAGGCGGTTGTACCAGGAAATGTTGTAGTTATCCCAGTCACTGGTCAGCTCAACGTTCAGCTTCAGCGGCGAGTTAAAGTTGCTGGCAGGCAGATCACTGACATCGATCACTTTGCCGCCGTACATCACTTTGTCGGAGTTAATGGCAGTGCCCGGTTCAAAGAAGGCATAGCCCTGGTCAGACGGGAAGTTGGTTTTGGTATCCTGCCAGACGATTGAGGAGGTAAAGACATGGGTTGCCTGTCCCCATTCCCACGGCTGACTGTTGCTGACAGCCAGGGTAACGGAGTCATGTTTGCTGCGTCCGGCATTATCAAAGGTACGGATTTTTCCTTTATCGGAGTATTTATCTGACCCGGTCAGGTTGTTGTATTTGGTGCGGCTGCGGACTTCATCGTAACCTTCACGGTGGACATAGGTCAGACGCCAGGTGGTGCTGAGGATTTCCTGTTGCAGGCCGAGGGAAATCTCATCGTTATACGGGGTTTTCAGTGAATCCAGGCCTTCATAATCATTGGTTTTATCCCAGGTCGGATCCATGCCCATAAAGCCGCACATATAGCATTTTTCCAGCCCGGCATTCTGCGCGCCGTACAGGGCATAAGTCAGCATGGAGCGGCCGTAATAACGGTTGGCACCGGCGATCAGCAATGTTTCTTTATTACCGAACAGGTCGTAAGTGGCGGCCAGGCGCGGCGCGATATTGGTTTGCCGGACAAAATCATCCCGGTCAACACGGACACCCGGACGCAGTGTCAGGCGGCCGATTTCAATATTGTCATCGGCAAACAGGGAGTAGTTGTTATAACTGACAGAGGCGGTTCCCGGCAGGAAGCGGTGCTTGTTGACTACCGGATCCTCAAACCCCCATTCCGCATAGCTGACATAGTCCTCGCTGGTGTGATAGTGCGACTTATCGCGGATATAGCGGCCTTTGGTATGGGTGGATTCCATCCCGAGTGTCGGGCGGTGTGTGATCCCGAAGCCTTCTGACGGCAGGAAACGGGCGACGGCTTTGGTGGTGACATTGTCCTGCTCGGTCCGCAGATCACCCAGTCCGCCCATTTTGGTGTTAACAATCGTTTTTCCGTCCGGTGACCGGTTCTTCATTTCATAGAAATTCTGCTCGTCATTCACGCGGTTATCTTTCAGTTTCTGATAACCCAGGGTGAATTCCAGATCAGCCAGGCTGGTCTGGTGTTTCAGAACACCGGTCACACCTAACCCTTTGTGGTTATTGTCATAACCGGAGTTGGCAATATTGGAGGCGAATAAACGCGCCTTGTAGTCAGAATAATTCAGGGAAATATCCGCCGTGGTGACCGGCGAGAGATCCATTGCATACTTCACAAACAGGTTGTCTGAGGTACGTTTCTGGTTGCGTTTGCGCTTATCAAACTCATAACCGACCAGTTCTTCACCTTCCATCACTGCCATCAGTACCGAGGTATTGGCCGGGATGGTGGAGGTACGGCGGGAGGCGGATACCGTCAGGCCGCTGTTTTCTGTTACACCGACTTCAAACCAGCCGCCGAAATCGTGTTTGTTATATTCATTCTGGAAACGGGCCGGGTGACTGATATCATTTTTTGATGAATCAATCGGCTGTGAGGAATCCTCAAACAGATGATTCCAGGAGGAGCGGGTGGTGCGGTAATACATATGGCCGCTGTTTTCGCCGTTCCAGCGGCGGCTGGTGACATCCACACTGCCGCCGGTAAAGCCGCCGAATTCCACCGGGATGTTGTTATCGTAAACCGTCACGCTGTCGATCAGACGGCTGTCTATATACATGCCCTGGTCGCCGCTGTCCAGACGGGTGGAGGTTTCACCCAGGGTATCTTTTGCCGGGTCGAAATCGTTGTTAAAACTGATGCCGTCGAGTTTATAGGCGTTCTGGAAACTGGATGCGCCGTGAATGGAAATCCGTGATGGTTTGATTTCGCCCTGGTTGAGGGACGAGCTGTCATTACCGGCGAACTGTACCGCCGGGTTGGTGCGCAGCAGTTCCGTGACGTTGCCGTCGCCGGTATTGCGCTGGCGGATCTCCTCCGCAGTAATGTATTGCGGGGCAGACATGACATCCGTGGCCGGATGGTAAGCCAGTTCGCCCTGAACCCGGGTTTCCGGGATTAAAATGGTTTCCGCTTCGGTTGTCAGCGGGCGGATAACATAGCTGCTGCCCTGCTGCACCAGCGTCAGGCCGGAGCCTGCCAGCAGTGTCTGGATGGCGGTCTGTGCGGAATAGCTGCCGTGCAGAGCCGGTGCCCGCAGTGCGCCGAGTTGTCCGGCATCATACAGTAACTGGATTTGTCCCTTCTGTGCGATGGTGTTCAGTGAACGGCTCAGTGCCTGTTCGGGCAGATCAAGCGTGAGATCTGCGGCTCCGGCCGGTGCCGCTGTCAGCCCGAGTGCCAGCACAATGGCAGAACTGGCCGCCCTGATGCTGAATGGTGATGGTTTTATTGTCATTTTTATCATTTCCGGAAGTGTCATAGTTATCCCCTGTATCAGAAGACGCGGAAATGAGAATTATCCTCACCTGATAATTATTCTTTTTTTCATTTATTTTTATTTTTCTTCACAATCAACAGGCTGCCGTCATGCAGTTCGGTGACTTCAACCGGTAACAGCAGCGGCAATGCCGTGAAAAAGGCATCGGTTTCGGAAAGGGTGACCCGGCCGGAGACGGTCAGATCCGCCGCATTCGCGGCAAGTGAGACGGGGTGGTTGCTGTAAGGTGCGAGGCGGTCAACAACATCACGCAGCGGGGTATCGGTGAGGGTGATCTGTCCGTTGCGCCACTCCCCGGCCTGTTCCGGCGGGATATGGCTGAGCAGCAGTGCAGCGCCCTGCGCGGGGCTGACAGCTTTATCCCCGGCACGCAGATACACCGGTTTTTCATCCGGCGCATCCCGCAGGGCGACAATCCCGTTTGCCACAGAGACTGCCACTTCCGTTCCCCGGCGGCTGACATCAAATTCCGTGCCGACAACCGTTATCTCTCTGCCGTCCGCGCGGATAACAAACGGCCGCCACGGGTTGGATTTCACCTGAAAAAAGGCGGTACCGCGCACCAGGGAAATACGGCGGTGTGTCTGTTCATAGGTAATATCCGCTTCGCTGTCACGGCTGAGAAAAATGCGGCTGCCGTCCGGCAGGATCATGGATTTGCTTTCCGCGGCGGTGGCGAGCGTCAGGTTATCCATCAGCAGGGCGGGTAACTGGCTGTAGGGCAGAAACAGCATCACCAGGATAAACAGTCCGGCGAGGGTATGGCGCAGCGGGCGCAGAAGCGGAAAAGCCCGGGCGGGTGCCTGCTCTGTGATTTCCGGGCGCGGCAGGGCCGACATCTCCCGCCACAGCAGCGCCATATCATCAAACGCCTGCCGGTTTTCCGGGGAAGCCGCCAGCCATGCCTGTAATTCCCGCTGCTGCTGTGCCGTCATGCTCTGGCTGTGCCAGCGCGTAAACCACAGTGCGGCGGCGTCTTCCCGTTCGTCCTGCTCCCGCCGGTCTGTCATTCCCCGTCCTTCTGCTCTGCGGCATTCATGGCGCGTTTACATTGCAGCAGGGCACGGGCAATATGCTTTTCCACCATACTGACAGAAATATCCATCCGTTCGGCAATGTCACTTTGCGAAAGTCCGTCAAACCGGTAAAGCACAAAGGCTTCCCGCTGACGGGGCGGCAGTTCATTCAGCACCTGATACAGCCTGTCCAGCCGCTGCCGGTGTTCGAGCTGTACCTGAGGATCGGCATGTGCCTGTGCCACTTTCTCTGTCAGTGAATCATCCCATTCACTGACCCGGTCTCGGCCCTTCCGCTGGCTGTGACGCCAGTGGTCGGTCAGCACATTGTTGGCGATCTTAAACAGGAACGCGCGGGTTTCCTGCACAGATGTCTCGTTGCCGCCTTTGAGCCAGCGGGCAAACACATCCTGCGACAAATCCCGTGCATCCTGACTGTTGCCCAGCCGCTTATGGAAGAAGCGGACAAGCTGATGGTAGGTTGAGTGATAAGCCCCGGCGATAAGCCTGCTTACCGATTTTTCAGTCGTCATTTTTCTGGTGTGTATCGAAGTCATCGTAATTGAAGGAGTCATTACGCATTGCTTAGAAAAATCCAAAAAATCTCATTGTTGTTATTTGAATTATTATTTAATAATAAAAAGCAATATCATTTGCGTTATCATTATGCCTGTAATTTTACAAATTGAAATACGTGAATAACGATTAAAAAAGTGAGTTGAGTGATGTTGAATGTGGCTGCGGCCTGTTATCAGAACAGGCGATATTCAGTCGGCGGCACAGCTGCCAGTGTGGGTGCTCACGCGCTGCTGCTGGCACTGTTTCTGGGCTGGCTGGGTTTTTCAGCGGATGAGCCGAAAGGCATGCTGCCCCCGGCGTTTGTACTGATGCCGGGAGTTTATCAGCTGGAAAGTGCACCGCCGGAAAAGGCGGAAGGTGTCAGACAGGTGATGTCACAACCGGCACCACAGCCGGTGGCTGAGCCGGAGCGGGAGTCTGCTGTCGATAAACTGGCGGTTTCTGACCAGGGCACCTGGACACGGAAAGCGGAAAAACCAAAGAAAAAAGCGGACAAAAAACCGGTAACAGAGATCAAAATGCCGGAAACGGATAATCCGTCTCCGGTACTGGCAGAAAGCACTTCCGCGCCGCGTCAGGGCGACAGTTCCGCGAGCCGTGCGGATTTTACCAGCCATGCACCGCAGCCGGTCAGCGGCAGTACCGGCTGGGAAAGCTCGGTACATTCGCATCTGGCGAAATATAAACGCTATCCGCGCGCACTGCTGCGCTATAAATCCACCGGCGTTTCTCATGTGAAAGTGACTCTGAACATGCAGGGAAATGTTGTCTCTGCGGAGCTGGTTAATTCATCCGGCACAAAACTGCTCGATAAAGAAGCGCTTGCCACCGTACAACGGGCATCACCTTTCCCGCTGCCGCCACAGGAACGCGGCAGAAACGGTCATATTGAGATAGTCACTCCCATCGGTTTTTACCTGTAACCAGCAGACAATTCCCGAAGTTACGTTTTTATTACCAGGAATTGTCTGTATTTTCCGCATTTTTGTTTCCCTTGTTATCTTTTCTCTGCTTAATATTTCGGTTTTTCTGTGGTTTTCTTAATTTATCTGAATGAGTTTCAGTTACTCATATTGCAACAGGCGCAGTAAAGCGGGTTCAGACCTGGATAAAATCCTGTGATGACGTGTTATGATTATATTTTCCGAAAGAAAATAATTAATATTATTAATATATAATACTAAAGAGAATTCAACCGTTATAATCAAAAAGAGTGTGTTAAGCTGTTAAGAAATGTGTAACTGTCATGCTGATAACATCACCTGCGAGCCCGTGTGTAAACATCATAATGCTTTGGCAAATAATCATTTTTAGTCTGTTTACGGGTAGGTTGTTACAAAATATTTCATTCTGAAATTATCAGAGAAATATGTAATGATGTTATTATTCAGCAGCAGGATTGAATAAAAGAATTTAATATATGAGAAATCCGATTTTTACCACGATTCATTAATATGCATCATTTTCGGACGTGATTTTAGTGGTATAAACTCTGTTTTCTTTGGTAGATTAATTTTTTATAGGTGATTTTGCGTAACGCCGGATTAACTCAAAATTAAACATTGTAAATTTTAGTTAGGTAAGGACAAGTAATGACTAAAAAGTCAGTTTTTGCAAGAACACTCGTCTCTCTGCTGTTAGGTACAGCAATCAGTGCTTCAGCGCTGGCTGCGGCAGAAAATACCGGTCATACATTGCGGCTGGCCATCGGCGCAGAACCGACAGAAGGGTTTGACCCGATGCTCGGCTGGAGCCACGGCAGTTATCTGTTACTGCACAGCCCGCTGCTCAAACAAAAGGCCGATCTTTCCTGGCACAGCTACCTGCTGGACAGCTACGACCACAATGCCGACGGCAAAGAGTGGACACTGAAGCTGAAAAAAGACCTGAAATTCTCTGACGGCTCCCCGCTGACCGCCAAAGATGTGGCGTTCACCTATAACAATGCGGCCGCCGGCGGCGGTAAAATCGATATGGGTAACTTTGCCAAAGCAGAGGAAATTGATCCGCTGACAGTGAAAATCACCCTGTCCGAACCTCAGAGTACGTTTATCAACGTGCTCGGCTCTCTCGGCATTGTATCCGCCGATAAATATGATGCCAGACAGTATGCCCAAAAACCGGTGGGTGCCGGGCCGTACCGCCTGGTAGCTTTCCAGCCGGGCCAGCAGCTGATTGTTGAGGCTAACCCGTACTACGCCGGGCCGAAAAATGACTTTAACAAGCTGGTGTTTGTCTTCCTGGATGAGGATGCCGCCTTTGCTGCCGCACAGAGCCGCCAGCTTGAGGTTGTCCGCATTCCGCCGGTGATTGCCGCAACTGCCGGTGATGTCAAAGGGATGAAACTGGTGGAACGCGCCAGCGTGGAAAACCGCGGTATTGTTTTCCCTATCCCGAAAGCCGGTGAAAAAGATGCACAGGGTTACCCGATCGGTAACGATATCACCTCTGATGTTGCCATCCGTAAAGCCATCAACTATGCGATTGACCGCAAACTGCTGTCTGAGCAGGTGATGGAAGGGTACGCCGTACCGGCCTTTACCGGTGTTCACGGCCTGCCGTGGAACAACCCGGAAGCCGCCTTTAAAGATGGTGATGCGGAAAAAGCCAAACAGATTCTGGAAGAAGCCGGCTGGAAACTCAATAAAGACGGGCTGCGTGAGAAAGACGGCAAAGTCGCCAAACTGACGCTGTGGTACACCAGCGGGGATACCACCCGCCGTGACCTGGCACAGGCTATCCGCGCCTTCCTGAAACCAATCGGCATTGAACTGGATTTACAGTCCGGCAGCTGGGAAACCGTCGAACGCCATATGCACGCCAACCCGACGCTGTTCGGCTGGGGCAGCCTGGATCCGATGGAGTTAGTCCATCACTACAGCAGCAAAGCGGCGGGTGTGGAATTCTACAACCCGGGCTATTACAAAAATCCGCAGGTGGATGCCATTCTTGAGAAAGCCATGAGTGCGCCGGATCAGGAAGCCGCCATTCCTGTCTGGCAGCAGGTGGACTGGAACGGCAAAACCGGTACCGGGATTAAAGGGGATGCCGCCTGGGCGTGGCTGCTGAATGTACAGCATACCTATGTGGTGAGTGATTGTGTTGATTTGGGCAAGGGGGCACCGGAGATCCACGGGTCATGGTCACTGCTCAACAGTGTGGATGACTGGGCCTGGACCTGTAAATAATGCGCAGTGCCCTGCTCCTTTTCGTGCGGTTTGTTTGTCTGCTGACGGTCACGGCGGCGGGGGTATTTATCCTCCTGAGCTATTCGCCAATTGACCCGATCAGAGCCTATATCGGAAATGATCTGCTGCATGTGCCGCCGGAGCAGTATCCGGCGATTGCCGCCCGCTGGGGACTGGATCAGCCGCTGTGGCAGCGGTTCTGGATCTGGTTCTCACAGATGCTGCGGGGCGATCTCGGTTACTCTATGCTGTATAACGCGCCGGTGTCAGAGGTGATTTCGGCGCGGCTCGGGCCGTCACTGGCACTCCTTATCAGCGCCTGGCTGCTCTCGGGCATTGCCGGGCTGCTGCTGGGGCTGGTGGCCGGGCGTTATCTGAACCGCTGGCCGGACAAAATTATTTCGGCACTGTCGTATCTGCTGGCTTCGATACCGACGTTCTGGATAGGGTTGCTGCTGCTGTCGCTGTTTGCGGTCACCCTGAACTGGGCACCAATCTGCTGTGCCTGGCCGATGGGCGAGGATGCGGATACAGCAACCTTCGGGCAGAAAATTCATCACCTGATTCTGCCGGTGCTGGCGCTGGGCTTACTCGGTGTCGGTAACATTGCCCTGCACACACGGGCAAAAGTGGCGGAAGTGATGGGGACCGAATTTATCCGTTATGCGAAAGCGCAGGGGGATAAAGGCTGGCCGATGATTAAATTTCATGTGCTGCGTCACGCCATTACCCCGGCACTCTGTTTACAGTTTGCCTCTGTGGGGGAACTGCTGAGCGGTTCACTGCTGGCGGAGAAAGTGTTCGCCTATCCCGGACTGGGACAGGCGACGATAGACGCGGGGCTGCGGGGGGATATCCCGCTGCTGATGGGTATTGTGATGTTTTGCGCGATCCTGATTTTTATCGGTAACAGCACGGCGGATATTTTACTGCGCCGCGTGAATCAGGGAGTGATCCGCGAATCATGACGTATAACCCGAACCGTGCGCTGTTAAAACTGACGGGCACATTACTGATGCTGATCCTGCTGGGCGTCTATGCCATATGGATCACACACACTGATATTGATATGGATTTCCTGGCGCGGCGGCAGGCACCGTCTGTCACGCACTGGTTCGGCACTGACAGCCTGGGGCGTGATCTGTGGGATCGCACTTTTCAGGGCATGGCAACCAGTCTGCAGATCGGACTGATTTCCGCCCTGACCAGCGGGCTGGTGGCGCTGACAATGGCCGGGTTATCAACGGTTAACAAAGGAACAGATTATCTGGTGCGCGGGGTGATTGATGCACTGCTGGCGCTGCCGCATCTGCTGCTGCTGATTTTAATCTGTTTCACCCTGGGCGGCGGAAAATCCGGCGTGATCTGGGCGATAGCCCTGACACACTGGCCGAAACTGACGCTGATCCTGCGCTCGGAAATCCTGCGGGTGCGGGAAACGGATTATGTGATGCTGGCACAACGCATGGGAAATTCGCGATTGTATTGCTGGCGTCATCATTATCTGCCAATGTTATTACCGCAGTGGATTGTCGGCACACTGCTGATGTTACCGCATTCGGTACTGCACAGTGCGGCGCTCAGTTTTCTGGGCTTCGGGCTTGCGCCGCATGAGGCATCACTGGGGATCCTGCTGTCAGATGCACTGCGCTATCTCAGTACCGGTGCCTGGTGGCTGGCATTTTTCCCGGGACTGGTGCTGGTCGGACTGGTGTTACTGTTTGATCAGTTTGCGAAAGCCTTACAACAGCTCTGGCTGAGGATCGCATAATGCTGAAATTTGACCGGCTTGCCATTGATGTCGCACAGTTCAGCTGGCTGCGGAAAAAACGCTGGCAGCCGCTGCTGACAGATATCTCCCTGGTAGTTCAGCCCGGTGAGCTGGTGGCGCTGGTCGGCAGCAGCGGGGAAGGCAAAAGCCTGCTGCTGCAAAGTGCACTGGGGCTTCTGCCGGATAATATGCGCTGCCGTGGCGCTATCTCGCTGGCGGGGGAAACCCTGACGGAAGAGAGCAAACAGCTGCACCGCGGCAACACCCTGTGTTACGTACCGCAGGGGGTGAGTGCGCTGAATCCGCTGGTGCGGGTCGGCCCGCAGCTGGAACGCGCGGCCACACTCAGCGGTATGCATGTGAAGATGCACGACGTGGCGCGCCAGCTGCAACGTTATAACCTCCGGCCTGAGCTGACGGATGCGTTTCCGAACCGGCTCTCCGGCGGAATGGCAAAACGGGTGCTGACCTGCGGCGCAACGCTGACCGGGGCGCAGTATATTCTGGCGGATGAAATTACATCCTGGCTGGATGACGAACATGCGGGGCAGATACTCGCGCATCTGAAAGTGCTGTGTGCGGACGGGCGCGGTGTGTTGTGGGTCACGCATGATCTGGCGATGGCCGCCCGCTTTGCTGACCGGATTGCCGTGCTGCGTCACGGGGTTTTACAGGAAACACTGACATCGCAGGCATTACTGAACGGGGAAGGCAGCCCGTGGCTGCAGTCACTGTGGGACGCACTGCCGGAACACCGTTTTCTGGCGGGGCGGAAATATACCGGGATGAGGCGGTAATAAGAATGACGGATGAATACAGGTGATAATCCGCTTTAATTCGTCCGTATATGAGTATTTTTTATTTATTTGCTGAAAATCAGCAGGGTTATTTATTTTATATTTAAACACAGTAGCGGATATTAATTCATTTATATGCGGTAACGGAAACTCCGCATAGTCTGAAAGGGATCTGAACCTCGTTTTCTTATCAGGAGAACAGCGGTGCATGATTTATTTTTTTATGGCTGATTAACAGCTTACATTTTTCACGCTTTAGTATTTCCGGGTGTGCGCCTGCGCATGTCCGGCGGTCAGTGGCGGATTGTGTCTGCATTCAGCGGATGCGTCACTGAAATAAAAACTGAAATCACGGTATCCCGGAATACTGATATCCGGATTGCTGTCTGATGACTCTGTTTTCATTCAATTGTGGAGGCGTTATGCAATTAACCCCGAGAGAAGTTGAAAAGCTGATGGTATATACCCTGGCGGATGTCGCGCAGCGACGTCGCGACAGAGGGGTAAAACTGAATTACCCGGAAGCGGTCGCGATTATTACCGTGACAGCACTGGAAGGCGCCCGTGACGGCAAAACAGTGGAAGATGTGATGAAAGAAGCTGCCACCGTACTGACCAAAGCCGACGTGATGGAAGGGGTGGATGATTTAATCCCGAATGTGCAGGTTGAGGCGATTTTCACAGACGGCAGCCGTCTGGTGACGGTTCATAACCCAATCAAATAAACGTACAGCAAAAAGGTGAGGTTCTGATTATGAGCAATACAAAACAACCCACGCCGTTAGGCGGAGTCATTTTTGCGGATACCCCGATTGAATTTAATACCGGTAAGCCGGAAACCAAAATTAAAGTCCGTAACACCGGGGATCGCCCGATTCAGGTCGGTTCGCATTTTCATTTCTTTGAAGTGAACCATGCCCTGGAATTTGATCGCGAAGCGGCTTACGGCAAACGCCTGAATATTTCATCCACCACCGCAATCCGTTTTGAGCCGGGTGATGAAACTGAAGTTTCTCTTATTCCTTACGGCGGCAAACAGACAGTTTACGGGTTTAACAACCTGGTGGACGGCTGGGCCGGTAATAATGTGGCCACCAGCGAACGTCCGGCAAAAGCGATTGCTCTGAACGAAGCGATTGCCCGCGGTTTCAGCCATAAAGCAGAAGCGAAGAAGTAATTCTCCGTCCTGACACGATTTTCCGGCAGTGATGCACAGGCATCCTGAACGAAATAAGGAACACGTTATGCCACAGATTTCCAGACAAGAATATTGCGGCCTGTTCGGGCCGACCACCGGAGACAAAATCCGTCTTGGTGATACCGATCTCTATATCGAAATTGAAAAAGACTTACGCGGTTACGGCGAAGAATCTGTTTACGGCGGCGGGAAATCCCTCCGTGACGGGATGGGCGCGAACAACACGCTGACCAGCGACAACGGCGTGCTCGACCTGGTTATCACCAACGTCACTATCCTGGATGCCAAATTAGGCGTCATCAAAGCGGACGTGGGTGTGAAGGACGGTAAAATTGTCGGTATCGGCAAGAGCGGTAACCCGAACCTGCAGGACGGTATCACCCCGGGAATGGTTGCCGGGGTATCGACTGATGCTATCTCCGGTGAGCATCTGATCCTGACAGCGGCGGGTATCGATACCCACATTCACCTGATCTCACCACAGCAGGCTTATGCGGCGCTGTCCAACGGTGTCACCACCTTCTTCGGCGGCGGTATCGGGCCGACAGACGGCACCAACGGGACAACGGTTACCGCCGGTCCGTGGAACATCCGCGCGATGCTGCGTTCACTGGAAGGTTTACCGGTTAACGTCGGTATGCTCGGGAAAGGTAACTCTTTTGCCCGCGATCCGCTGGTTGAACAGATCATTGCCGGTGTTGCCGGTCTGAAAGTCCACGAAGACTGGGGTGCAACCTCCAACGCCATCCGTCATGCCCTGCGTGTGGCAGATGATTATGATATCCAGGTTGCGGTACATACTGACAGTCTGAACGAAGGCGGGTATGTGGAAGATACCATCGAAGCCTTTGAAGGCCGTACTATCCATACTTACCACACCGAAGGTGCGGGCGGTGGTCATGCGCCGGACATCATCAAAGTGGTCAGCCAGCCGAACGTGCTGCCGAGCTCCACTAACCCGACACTGCCGTACGGCATCAACAGCCAGGCAGAACTGTTCGACATGATCATGGTATGTCACAACCTGAACCCGAATGTCCCGGCTGACGTTTCCTTCGCGGAAAGCCGCGTGCGTCCGGAAACCATCGCAGCGGAAAACGTGCTGCATGATATGGGTGCTATCTCCATGTTCTCCAGTGACTCCCAGGCGATGGGCCGTGTCGGTGAGAACTGGCTGCGTGTGATCCAGACCGCTAACGCGATGAAAGCGGCACGCGGCAAGCTGCCGGAAGATGCGGCGGGTAACGATAACTTCCGTGTTCTGCGTTACGTGGCAAAAATCACCATCAACCCGGCGATTGCCCAGGGTATCAGCCATGTGCTCGGCTCAGTCGAAGTCGGCAAAATGGCGGACCTGGTCCTGTGGGATCCGCGTTTCTTCGGCGCGAAACCAAAACTGGTTATCAAAGGCGGCATGATCAACTGGGCAGCGATGGGTGACCCTAACGCGTCCCTGCCGACGCCGCAGCCGGTCTTCTATCGTCCGATGTTTGGTGCGATGGGTAAAACCCTGCAGGATACCTGTGTGACTTTCGTTTCCCAGGCAGCACTGGAAGATGGCGTGAAAGAGAAAGCGGGTCTGGAGCGCGAAGTTGTCGCGGTTCAGGGCATGCGCACCACCACCAAACGCGACCTGGTCCGTAACGGCGAAACCCCGGATATCGAAGTGGATCCGGAAACCTTCGCGGTGAAAGTTAACGGGGAACACGCGACCTGCCAGCCAATCTCGGTGGCGGCGATGAACCAGCGTTATTTCTTCGGCTGATTGACTTCCCCGGCGGGTGTTGTTCTGCCCGCCGGGCATAACAAAAAGGTAATTCCATGATCCTCATTGAGCACATTCTCGGCAACGTCAGAAAAGATCAGGCGTGGGCTGATAAAGCGAACGAAATGACGGTGGATATGCTGATCCTCGATCAGCGTGAAGCCCAGAAAAGCCGCTGCCGTAAACACACCCAAAACGGGCTGGATATCGGGATCGCGCTGGATCGCAACGTGCTGTTGTCTGACGGAGATGTGATCCACACCGACGACGCCACCAATACGATGGTTGTTGTCCAGATCGATCTGCGTGATGTCATGGTTGTTGATCTTAAACGTCTTCAGGGCAGCACGCCGGAAGAGCAGATCCGCATCAGTTTTGAACTGGGCCATGCGCTCGGTAACCAGCACTGGAAAGCCGTTATCAAAGAAAACAAGGTGTATGTCCCGCTGACCGTCAGTGAAAAAGTGATGGAATCGGTGATGCGCACCCACGGCTTCGACAATGATACGTTTGCCTTCGTCAAAGGCGAAACCATTCTGCCGATCCTGACCAACTCAGAATCCCGTCTGCTGTTCGGCGGCGCGGAAGAGACAGATACTCACGTGCATGTGGCACATAACCACGGGCACTCACATTCACACGGCCACGATCACGGGCACAGCCATGATCATGACCACAGTCACGACCACGGCCATGATCATCACCACGATCACGACCATGACCACAAACACTGACAGACCGGAACGGGAGAACGTGTGATGAAAGCGGCTGATCTTATCCGGATCATGCAGTTTGGTGATTCGGCACTTCCCGTCGGCGCCTTTACTTTCTCAAACGGTGTGGAATCGGCGATTCAGACGGGTGTGGTACATGATGCCGAAACCCTGAAAGGCTTTGTCCGCACCGCGCTGAAACAGGCGGCGAGCGGTGACGGTATTGCTGTTGTCGCGGCACACCGCGCAGTGCTTGCCGGTGATAACGACGCCATTCTGCGGGTCGACCGGGCGGTGAATAACCGCAAACTGAATGAAGAAGCCCGCCTGATGGCAACGCGGATGGGGAAAAAACTGGCGGAAATTTCTGTCCATATTTTTGACGATCCGCTCGTGGCATGGTGGCTGGCACAGATTAAAAGCGGGGACACCCCGGGCACCCAGCCTGTCACTCAGGCTATTGTGATGGCGGTACAGGGTATCGGCGAACGCGAAGTGGTGGTTATGCATCAGTACGGGATCGCAATGACGATCCTCAGCGCCGCCATGCGCCTGATGCGGATCACGCACTTTGAAACACAGCACATTTTATTTGAGCTGAACAACGACATTGAAACCTTCTGCGATATTGCAGCCTGCGGCGACATTGAACAGATGTCTTCCTATGTGCCGGTGATCGACGTCCTTGCGGCAGTTCATACCAAATCTTTTGTCCGCCTGTTTATGAACTGACAGGCGGCTGACTTATTTTCCGGGAGTATATTGATGAAAAAAATGACACGGATCGGCATCGGCGGCCCTGTTGGTTCAGGTAAAACGGCGATTATTGAAGTGATCACCCCGATCCTGATCGAACGCGGGATCAAGCCGTTAATCATCACCAATGACATCGTGACCACCGAAGATGCGAAGCAGGTCAAACGCACCCTGAAAGGGATCCTCGACGAAGAGAAAATCCTCGGCGTTGAAACCGGTGCCTGCCCGCACACTGCCGTACGCGAAGACCCGAGTATGAACATTGCAGCCGTGGAAGATATGGAAGAGCGTTTCCCGGACAGCGACGTCATCATGATTGAAAGCGGCGGCGATAACCTGACGCTGACCTTCAGCCCGGCACTCGCTGACTTCTACATCTATGTTATCGATGTGGCGGAAGGGGAAAAAATCCCGCGTAAAAACGGCCCGGGCCTGGTGCAGGCGGATATCCTGGTCATCAACAAAATCGACCTCGCACCGTATGTTGGTGCCAGCCTGGAAGTGATGGAAAGTGACACCAAAGTGGTGCGCGGCAACCGTCCGTATGTCATGACCAACTGCAAAACCGGCGAAGGCGTGGTGGAGCTGGTGGATATGATCATGGATAAATTCCTGTTCACCCATCAGATCCCGGGAGCGAAAGCATGACACAACTGAGGGCTGAGATTGCGGGGACGCCTACGCGCCTCCGGGCTCATCTCTTAGGGGAAAAGGCGCCGGAAATGGCGCCTTACCAGGATGAGCCAAAGCAGATGCAAAGTGGTGCCATCGGGAAAAGCGGCTATCTGAAACTGCGGTTTGCCAAACGGGAATACCGCAGTGAAATGGTGGAAATGGAGCGCCGCGTACCTTCCCTGGTGCAGCGCGCGCTGTACTGGGATGAAATGATGCCGCAGATGCCGTGTGTCACTATGATTTCCACCTCCGGCTGCCTGTTACAGGGCGACCGCCAGGCGCTGGATCTGATTGTGGAAGAGGGGGCGTGCGCCCACGTCACCACACAGTCCGCCACCAAAATCCACATGATGGAGGCGAACTACGCCACGCAGTACCAGAATGTGGTGGTGGAAGCCGGCGGTTATCTGGAGTTTATGCCGGATCCGATTATCCCGCACCGTAATGCCCGTTTTTTAACGGACACTCAGATCACGGTTGATCCGACAGCAACCGTGATCTACTCCGAGATCCTGATGTCGGGGCGGAAATATCACCATCCGGACGAACAGTTCGGGTTTGATATTTTTTCCTCAAAGATCCGGGCGCAGGACAATGAGGGAAAAGAATTATTTGTTGAAAAATACATTCTGGAACCGAAAAAAGAAGCACTGAATGTGGTCGGCGTGATGGGGGGTTTTGATGTTTTCGGTAACGTGATTTTACTGACACCGAAAGAGCATCATGCCCGTATCCTGGAGCGTCTGGAAGCCCGTTATGACACGGATGAAGAGGTTGCATTCGGGGCGACGCAGTTGCCGAACGAGTGCGGTCTGGTCTTCAAAGTGCTGGGAATCGACAGCCCGAAAACCAAAGAGGCTGTCCGTTATTTCTGGCAAATCGCCCGGGAAGAGATCCTCGGCATCACATTGCAGAAACCGTTCCTGTGGCGCTGATGCGCTGCAGGATGACACCGGTGGTTACTCAGGGGACTGGTTATTATCAGCATAATCAGTCCCTTTGTCCGGTTTACCTTCAGGGGAAAGACGATGGCAACTTCAACAGTCAGTCAGAACGGCTGGAATAAACTGGCCGGATCCAATCCTGTCATACATTTTATTGATATCACGCTGCGTGGTTGTGCGCAGGTGATGTTTCAGAACAACCCGCTGACCGGGCTGTTCTTTTTCGCCGCTATTTTTACAGGTGCATACAGTGAAGGCATTCCGGCGGTCGGCTGGGGCTGTCTGCTCGGTACCGTGGTGTCCACGCTGACGGCGTATGTCAGCAAAATGGATGTCACTTCACTGCGTGCCGGGCTGTACGGCTATAACGGCTGCCTGGTCGGTGTGGCGTTGCCGACCTTCCTGGATAACACACCGTTTATGTGGGCGGCCATTGTGCTCGGCAGTATCGTGGCGGTGATCGCCACCATCTCACTGACCGATTTCCTGAAAAACTGGAAAGTTGCTGCGCTGACCGCGCCTTTCGTGCTGGTGACCTGGACTATCCTGCTGGCCAGTTACAGTTTCTTCGGTATCAAAGGCGTCAGTCTGCCGGGGCCGGCACTGCCGGATCAGTATGTGGCACCGATCGCCGGGATCCCGTATTCCGATCTGATCCCGGATATTTTTCGTGGTGTGTCAGAGGTCTTTCTGCTGAGCAGCATTACCGTGGGGATCCTGTTTGTGATCGGTCTGGCAGTCAGTTCTGTGTGGGCGGCGGTCTTTGCGGTCTTTGGCTCACTGCTGGCTTTTGGTGTGGCATCTTTCCTGAAAGCAGACTTCGGTAGTGTGCATACCGGGCTGTATTCATTCAGCGCCGTGTTAACTGCGATCGCGCTGGGTTCCACATTTAATAAACCGAGCTTCAAAGTGCTGGTGTATACCGTAGTGGGTGTGATTTTTACGGTGTTTGTCCAGGGCGCGCTGGATGTGGTGGTCTCGCCGTTCGGTATTCCGACACTGACCATGCCGTTCGTTCTGGCCTCCTGGCTGTTCCTGGTGCCGAATCAGGACATCATGCCGGAACACCGTCAGTAAAAGGGGAGAAATATGCAGAGTAATCTACTGAAGACAGGGTTACATAAATTACTGAGTCTGCGGGTGATCCTGTCGGTGCTGCTGTTTATTGACGGGGTGATGATCCTGTCGCCGGTGCTGTTTTCCTATACCGGGGATATTGCCTGGCAGGACGGCGGTTTCACCGCGTGGTTACAGTCGCTCGGGTTTATAAAACTGCTGGATATTCCCCGCTTTATGCTGGGGTTACTGCTGGCACTGCTGGCGCTGCTGATGCTGACCGGCGCACGCATCGCCTGGCTGTTCTCCCTGTTTATCCTGCTCACGATGGTACTGATGGATCTGGGGCTGGCCCGGGAATACTCACTGCAGGGGTTGTTCTCGCTGGCGCTGCTGATTGCGTCCGGCTGCCTGTGGCGGCAGTTCCCGCATCACAGCCTGACCAGTGCCGGCGTGGTGGCGGTCAGCAGTATTATCCTGCTGGTGGTGTATTCCGTCTTCGGCACCCTGTATCTCGGCAATGAATTCCAGCCGCATGTCACGGATATCTCAGCTGCCTTCTACTTTGCCCTGGTCTGTATGACCACGGTCGGCTTCGGGGACATCATCCCGATCAGCGTGGAAGCGCGGATGTTTACCCTGACGGTGGTGGTGTTCGGTATCACGATTTTCACCACATCCATTGTGTACATTGTGGGTGTCGTCCTGCGCGGCACACGCGAGATTGTCAAAAAGAGGTTGTTACACATGAAAGAGCATTATGTTGTTATCGGCGCGAATCCGCTGGCGGTCAATATCTATAAAGGACTGAAAAAACGCGGTTTGCAGGTGGTGGTGATCTGTTCTGATGAGGACAAAAAGCACTTCCCTGACGGCACCGTGACCGTGGCCGGTGACAGTGCGGATGCCGTGACCCTGAATGAAGCTAATGTCAAAGATGCCCGCTGTGTGATGGCTATCAGTGATAATGATGCGGATAACACCTTTGCGCTGCTGGCGGTGAAACAGCTGGCCGGTGAAGGCGTGAAAACCGTGACTGTGGTGAATCAGGAAGAGAACCGCGACAAAATGCGCCTGCTGCATGCGGATATGACCTTCTCCCTGTCACAGCTCGGCAGTGAAGTGCTGATGAAAATGCTGTGCGGTGAAAGCATCAATAACAGCGTTATGGCTGACATCTTATTAGCCAAAGCGCCATAAGCAGGGCCGGTTGTGAAGCATAAAGAAAAAAAAATAAATCTGAGCCACGGGATCTCCCGGGCTCAGTCATTTTTCTATTCCCGGTTTAAACAGCTGCACGGCATCCGCATTGCGCTGGCATTTACACTGACGTTTCTGGTGTTCCGGGAATTACACAGCGATAAGCTCGATTATATCATTATGACACTTATCTCTATCCTGATGCCGATGCCGTACTGGGGAAATGTGCTGATCCGCTCGATGCAGCGCACCCTCGGCACCGTTATCGGCTCACTGATAGGGATGCTGCTGCTGTATACGGAAACCCACTCTTTCCCGCTGATGCTGGCGCTGGCGACCATTGCGATGTTTGTCTGCGGCCTGATTGCGCTGGGCAAAAATATGTATGTCGGGATGCTGATCGGGATGACCATCAGTATCGTTGCCACCGCACCTGTCGGGGACATGGACTCTGCGCTTATCCGTTCGGCGCAGACGGTGGGCGGCTCGATTCTGGCACTGGTGTTCTCGGCGATCCTGCCGCTGAAAGGGTTTGTGTTCTGGCGGATGAATATCAGCACTATTCTGCGCGATATTGCCAGATTATATGATGAGCACATCATGAAACTGAGCAGTACCGACCCGGAACGGTGGGATAATCAGCTGAAAGACACGTTATCCACACTGCTGACCTGTAATACCTACATTGCACCGGCTGTCAAAGAAACCCATGTTCCGGCTGCCACCTTTACGGCCATTCATGGGCGCATCCGGCGGCTGGTGGCGATACTGGAACTGCTGACCGATACCTTCAGTAAAAACTACTTCGCTCATGCGCTGAACACCGAAAATCCCTACATTGTGCAGTTGCAGAAAAGCAACAGTGAGATCATGAAACTGCTCTCTGATATCTTTGTGCAGGGGAAAGACGATGACACCATGGATAAGCTCCAGGCACTGCGTGCCAGCACACATGAGCTGCATCAGAAGATCAATGCACAGCCGGAAAGTAACTCGGCGGATGCCATGATGGTCGGGATGAGTGTGGAAGTAATCAAGCTGCTGGATGAAGTGTGCGGGCTGGTTCAGATTGACATTTTAAAGAAATGCGCATAAACACAGAAATATTGAAACAAAAATGACGTAAGGTTTTTCTATGTTAAATGTGATCCTCAGCATTTCCGCAGGATCAGTACTCGGCGGCCTCGGCCGCTGGGTGTTGAGTAATAAATTCAACCCGGTGCTGGCAATGATGCCGCTGGGGACGTATCTCGCTAATATTATTGCCGGTTATATTATCGGGCTGGCGGTGGCGTTTTTCTCTTCTCACCCGACACTTCCGGCGGAATGGCGGCTGTTTATTGTCACCGGTTTCTGCGGCGCGTTATCGACATTCTCGACTTTTTCACTCGAGATTGTGCAGGCTTTCCAGGCCGGGCGCATCCACCACGGTATGGCAGAAATCGCCCTGCATGTACTCAGCTCCCTGCTGATGACCTGGCTCGGCCTGCTGACCTGGCAGGTGTTGCAGCACCGGTAAAAAAAGGGGAAATTATTCCCCTTTTTCTTTCTCTTCCGTTTTCTTCCCCGGCTTTTCATCTTCATTTTTCAGATTGGCGGTCAGCAGATACAGGGATTGCTGCCAGCGGCTCGGGGTCAGCTGCAGCAGGTTATTGGCGAGCACAAAGCCGATACCGAGAGCGAGAAGTAACATCACCCGCAGCAGGTTGGTGGTGTTATCCACCTGGGTGGATTCTGTGGCCAGACGGTGGGTATCGATGGTCAGGCGCAGAAAGCCTTTTGGGCCTTTTTTCCCGGGGATGGCGGCGACAATCTGATGATTAAAATAACTGCCGGCTTTTTGTCCGTCCAGCGCCAGCCGGTCGCGGACAGTGATACTCTCGCCGCTGCCGGCTATCTGTACCCCGTCATCCTGATATACTGTGGCATCGAGAATGCGGCTGTTGGTGGTCAGCTGCGCTAAATTTGCCGTAATTTGTTTCTTATTGAGCACTTTCCCGTTATCGTCTATAGCATCGGAAAGGTTAAACGCCACCTGTTGTGCCAGCGAATAGGCCAGTTCATTAAACTGGTCCATTGACGACTGCTGGTGGACGCGGCTGAAATAAGACACACCCTGTAACAGACACACCATCAGGGCGAGACAAATCAGAATAATGGCTGTTTTATGCAGCCGGAATGTTAACTTCGTTTTGGCCATTGTTTATCCGTTTTTCCGTTGTCGCCACCATATTGCCAGAAGCGGAAATTTTTATCTGCTACCATCATGAATATTATCAGGGATTATAGGAGTATCTGTTGATGTCGACGAGTCTGACCTACTGTTATTTGCCGAATGAAATCCATAAGTGGCCGGGCCTTCCTCTTTCCCTGAGCGGTGATGAAGTGATGCCGCTGGACTACCGGGCGGGTGACAGCGGCTGGCTGCTGTACGGACGCGGGCTGGATAAGGCGCGGATCAGCGATTTCCAGCACCGTCTGGGTGCGGCAATTGTGGTGGTCTCGTCATGGCGGATTGATGACTATCAGGTGGTGCGGATTGCGGGCAGTCTGACCGGGCGCATCAAGCGGGTGGCGGATGAGTTTCAGATGGATGTCGTGCCGCTGGGTAATATCCCGAAACTGCGCTCCCCCGGATTACTGATGATGGATATGGATTCCACTGCGATCCAAATCGAATGTATCGATGAAATCGCCAGATTAGCCGGCGTCGGTGATGAAGTCGCGGAGGTGACGGAAAGAGCGATGCAGGGCGAACTGGATTTCAGCGAAAGCCTGAAAGCGCGTGTCGGCCTGCTGGCCGGGGCGGATGCCGCCATTTTACAGCAGGTGCTGGATACGCTGCCGCTGATGCCGGGGCTGACCAGCCTGGTGCGTAAACTCCAGGCGATGGACTGGCATGTCGCGATTGCTTCCGGCGGATTTACTTTCTACGCCAATCATTTAAAAGATTCTCTGCGCCTGATTGCCGTCTATGCCAATCAGCTGGAAATCAAAGACGGCAAACTGACCGGCAAAGTCAAAGGTCCGGTGGTGGATGCCAAATACAAAGCGCAGGCGCTGGTGAAACTGGCGGAATTTCTCAATATTCCTTTAGAGCAGACCGTGGCGATCGGTGATGGTGCCAATGACCTGAAAATGCTGAAAAAAGCCGGTCTCGGTATTGCCTTCCACGCCAAACCGAAAGTGTATGCACGGGCAAAAGTGGCTATCCGCCATGCCGACCTGATGGGGGTGATGTGCACCCTCAGTGGTGGTCTGAAACACGAAGAACGTTAATTTATCAGTTATTACGGGGTCACGAGTGGCAAAACCAGCAAAACGCGCCTTTGTCTGTAACGAGTGCGGGGCGGATTATCCCCGCTGGCAGGGGCAGTGCACCGCGTGTCAGGCGTGGAATACCATCACGGAAGTCCGGCTGGCTTCTGTCTCATCGTCTGCGGCACGCAATGATCGCCTCAGCGGCTATGCGGGGCAGAGCGGTGTCAGCAAAGTACAGAAGCTGTCGGAAATCAGTCTTGAGGAACTGCCGCGTTTCTCCACCGGTTTCAAAGAATTTGACCGTGTGCTGGGCGGCGGCGTGGTACCGGGCAGTGCCATTCTGATCGGCGGTAACCCGGGCGCCGGGAAAAGTACCCTGCTGTTACAGACCATGTGCCAGCTCGCCGCACAGATGAAAACCCTGTATGTCACGGGGGAGGAATCCTTACAGCAGGTGGCGATGCGGGCGCACCGCCTCGGGCTGCCGATGGACAATCTCAATATGCTGTCGGAAACGGCGATTGAGCAGATTTGCCTGATCGCAGAGCAGGAACAGCCGAAGCTGATGGTGATTGACTCCATCCAGGTGATGCACATGGCGGATATTCAGTCTTCGCCGGGCAGTGTGGCACAGGTACGCGAAACAGCTGCCTATCTGACCCGCTTTGCCAAAACCCGGGGTGTGGCGATCATTATGGTCGGCCACGTCACCAAAGACGGCTCTCTGGCAGGACCGAAGGTACTCGAGCACTGTATTGACTGCTCGGTCATGCTCGACGGCGAGGCCGATTCCCGTTTCCGCACACTGCGCAGCCATAAAAACCGCTTTGGTGCGGTGAATGAGCTGGGTGTGTTTGCCATGACGGAGCAGGGGCTGCGCGAGGTGAGCAACCCGTCCGCCATTTTCCTGAGCCGCGGGGATGAAATCACGTCCGGCAGTTCGGTGATGGTGGTCTGGGAAGGCACACGTCCGCTGCTGGTGGAAATCCAGGCGCTGGTGGATCACTCCATGATGTCGAATCCGCGCCGTGTGGCGGTCGGGCTGGAGCAGAACCGGCTGGCTATCCTGCTGGCGGTACTGCATCGTCACGGCGGATTGCAGATGTCGGATCAGGATGTGTTCGTCAACGTGGTCGGCGGGGTGAAAGTCACCGAAACCAGTGCGGATCTGGCGCTGCTTCTCTCGCTGGTCTCCAGTTTCCGTGACCGGCCGATCCCGCGTGATGTGGTGATCTTCGGCGAAGTGGGACTGGCAGGGGAAATCCGTCCGGTACCGAGCGGCCAGGAGCGGATCTCGGAAGCGGCCAAACACGGTTTTAAACGGGCGATTGTGCCGAATGCCAACCGCCCGAAAAACCCACCGCCGGGTATGCAGGTGTTCGGGGTGAAAAAACTGTCGGATGCCCTGTCTGTGCTGGATGAACTGGAATAAGTGAGGCAGAGAATGACCGATTTTTCCTATCTGAAACAAGCCATTAAACAGGCGGGTGTCACACTCCAGCAACTGGCGGATCAGTGCGGAGTGACCAAAGGGTATCTCAGCCAGCTGATTAACAACAAAATCAAAAGTCCCGGCGGCCAGAAGCTGGCCGGGCTGCACAGTGCGCTGGGGCTGGATTATCCGCTGAAGCAGAAAATTACCGGGGTGGTGTTCGGGAAATTTTACCCGCTGCACACCGGCCATATTTATCTGATCCAGCGGGCGTGCAGCCAGGTGGATGAGCTGCATGTGATCCTCTGTCACGACGAACCGCGTGATAAAGCGTTGTTTATCAACAGTTCGATGTCTCAGCAGCCGACCGTCAGTGATCGCCTGCGCTGGCTTCTGCAAACGTTTAAATATCAGAAAAATATCCGCATTCACTCATTTGATGAGCACGCTTATGATCCGTATCCGCACGGCTGGGAACACTGGAGTCAGGGTGTGTGTCAGTTTATGCGGGAAAAAGGGATCACGCCGGATTTTATCTATTCAGGCGAAAAAGCGGATGTGCCGCGTTACCGTGAATCGTTCGGCATTGAAACAGTGCTTATCGACCCGGAACGTACCTTTATGAATATCAGCGGGCGGCAGATCCGTCAGGCGCCGTTCCGCTACTGGGACTATATTCCGACAGAGGTCAAACCCTTCTTTGTGCGCACTGTGGCGGTGCTCGGCGGGGAATCCAGCGGAAAATCCACCCTCGTCAATAAACTGGCGAATATGTTCAATACCACCAGTGCCTGGGAATACGGACGCGATTATGTGTTTTCCCACCTGGGCGGTGATGAAATGGCGCTGCAATATTCCGACTATGACAAAATCGCGCTGGGGCATGCTCAGTATATTGATTTTGCAGTAAAATATGCCAATAAAGTTGCGTTTGTTGATACGGATTTTGTCACGACCCAGGCTTTCTGCAAACGGTATGAGGGTAAAGAGCATCCGTTTGTGCAGGCACTGATTGCGGAGTACCGCTTTGACCTGGTGATCCTGCTGGAAAATAACACGCCGTGGGTGGCTGACGGACTGCGCAGCCTCGGCAGTGACAATGACCGCAAAGCGTTTCAGGATCTGCTGATCGATATGCTGCGGGAAAACGGCATTAAGTTTGTCCATGTGACATCGGCGGATTACGATACCCGTTTTCTCGAGTGCGTCGAGCTGGTTCAGCGTCTGCTGATGCTGGATACCCCTGAAATTCGTGACGGGGATCAGCAAAAATAAAGAATGTTGTGAGAATCGAAAAATAATCAGGTAATTTCCGTGAGAAATTATTTTTCTCTTCTATACTGAAAGAACAAGGACAACACACAGCGTCCGACAGAATTCAGGGCAACAAAGGGAGGAAAGATGAAGAGTAAAGGATCCCTTTACTGATGGTGTTAACTGATTGATTTGTTTATCAGTTTTAAGTGTTATGAAAGCGGTAAGTATGAAGTAGTAAGTCAGCTTCGGTTGTACCTTAAGTACCAGGTTCAATGTAATACCCGTAACAAAAGACACTCTTTTATCCATCCAACCAAAAAATGCCGCGCGGTCCCTCACCACGCGGCATTTTCCGTTATATGGCCTATTTGGTCATACGTTTGTACTTGATGCGGTGCGGCTCCAGTGCGGCCTCGCCGAGAGTTCGTTTCTTGTAATCTTCATATTCACTGAAGTTACCTTCGAAGAACTCCACTTTGCCCTCATCCTGATAGTCGATGATATGGGTGGCGATACGGTCAAGGAACCAGCGGTCATGGGAAATGACCATAGCGCAGCCCGGGAATTCCAGCAGGGCGTTTTCCAGTGCCCGCAGGGTTTCGATATCCAGGTCGTTGGTTGGTTCATCGAGCAGCAGCATGTTGCCGCCGACCTGCAGCAGTTTGGCCAGATGCAGACGGCCGCGCTCACCACCGGATAACTCACCGACACGTTTGCCCTGGTCAACGCCTTTGAAGTTAAAGCGTCCGACATAAGCACGGCTCGGGATCTCAGTGGTGCCGATACGCATGATATCCTGCCCGCCGGACACTTCTTCCCAGACGGTTTTCTTATCATCCATGGCATCACGGAACTGATCAACAGACGCGATAGTCACGGTATCACCGAGAGTGATAGTACCGGAATCCGGCTGTTCTTTGCCGCTGATCATACGGAACAGGGTGGATTTACCCGCGCCGTTCGGCCCGATAATCCCGACAATCGCCCCTTTCGGCAGCGAGAAACTCAGGTTATCGATCAGGGTACGGCCATCATAGGATTTGGTCAGGTTTTCCACTTCCAGAACTTTGTCACCCAGACGCGGACCAGGCGGAATAAAGAGTTCGTTGGTCTCATTACGTTTCTGGTACTCGACGCTGTTCAGTTCCTCAAAGCGGGCCAGACGGGCCTTGCCTTTGGATTGACGACCCTTCGGATTCTGACGGATCCACTCCAGCTCTTTCTCGATAGACTTGCGGCGGGCAGCTTCAGAAGACGCTTCCTGTGCCAGACGGGCATCTTTCTGCTCCAGCCAGCTGGAGTAGTTTCCTTCCCACGGAATACCTTCACCGCGGTCAAGTTCGAGGATCCAGCCGGCGACGTTATCAAGGAAGTAACGGTCGTGGGTGATCGCCACAACGGTACCCTCGTAGTCGTGCAGGAAGCGTTCCAGCCAGGCGACAGATTCCGCATCCAGGTGGTTGGTCGGTTCGTCGAGCAGCAGCATATCCGGTTTTTCCAGCAGCAGGCGGCAGATAGCCACACGGCGGCGCTCACCCCCGGACAGATTACCGATTTTGGCATCCCAGGCCGGTAAACGCAGGGCATCTGCCGCACGTTCCAGCTGGTTATCCAGATTATGGCCGTCATGAGACTGGATAATCGCTTCCAGTTCACCCTGCTCTTTGGCGAGTTTGTCAAAATCCGCATCCGGATCGGCGTACAGCGCGTACACTTCATCCAGACGGGTCAGGGCATTTTTCACTTCCGCAACCGCTTCTTCAACCGCTTCACGGACAGTGTGTTCCGGATTCAGTTTCGGTTCCTGCGGCAGATAGCCGATGTTCAGGCCGGGCTGCGGACGTGCTTCGCCCTCAATATCGGTATCCACACCTGCCATGATGCGCAGCAGGGTTGATTTACCGGCACCATTCAGGCCGAGAACACCGATTTTGGCGCCCGGGAAGAAACTCAGAGAGATATCTTTCAGTATATGACGCTTCGGCGGCACAATTTTGCCGACACGGTGCATCGAATAAACGTATTGAGCCAATGTAGTCTACCTTTTTTCGTTGATGGGGCATCTGCGGGGCATTATGACTAAGTTTTACGTTTAGTTAAAGCCACTCCGGTGTCAGTATTGCCCGGTTGCCGGCAGTGACCGGCGGGTACAGCAGATTCCCCATTCTAACACCGGCCTGCGTTATTCTCACGGTGATCGTGCCGTCGCCGGGATCCGTATCATGATGAACCCGGGGCCGGTGTGCTAACGGCCGCTGTAACCGGCCTCATAAGCAGCAATAATATTGTCTGTCAGCATTTTTTTCTGCCGGTCCGTGCGGTCACTTTCATTTACTTTCTCAGTATGTACTTTTGGTGAAATAAACTGTGTTGTCCCGGTCATACGGCTCAAAAATTCGTTACTTCTGAAATAACTAATTCGCTCTTTATATTGTTGCGGTGTTATTCCGTCTTTTTTATCTTTTATACCGGCATCATAGAATTGTTTAAAAAACGGCGTCATAAGTTTAACGGAGCCATTTATATGAGTCTGAAAGTTAGGGTCAGAATCCTGCGCGGCCTGCTGGTAGACATAGTGTCGGGTGATTTTCTCATAGGCGGTCTGCTGTGATGCACATGCTGTCAGAGCAAATAATGCAGAGATGATTATTATGTTTTTTATATTATTCATAATGTATTACGTCCTTTACGGTTATCAGTAAACCGGATGTGGTGTAAAAATATGAGAATATTTTTAATGGAAACCGGAAATACAGCAAGTGATGTACATCATATATTTTATGATTTCTGTCTGTAATCTGGAAAATAAAAATACTTCAAAAATATAACTATCTGATTAATTAAAATAGCGTGTTTATCCCGGAGCAAGGGGTAAAAAAAAGACGACCGGAGTCGTCTGAAATGTGTTCACTACTTATAGAGTTATTGGTAGTGCTCAGGATCCCGTTTACGGCGGTAGCCGGTTTCCTGAAGTGTTATCATTATAATTTTAAATTTAACTTTACTATATAGCAAGAATGATGAGTGCACCAGACGATATCACTGCATTCTGTTTAATAAACCATCATTTACGGCAAAGGGAATGCATAATAAGAATAATCAGACATATATTCTGAATAATATAATTTCCGGTATCTGGTTATCCGGTACAACGGTATGATTTGTGTCTGCGTGACAGGGCACTTACACTGTGTATCAGGGTCTGAGGTATTGTGCAGATAAACGGTAATGAAGGAGACAGGAGCAGATCATGAGGAAATGTATATGGCCGGGCGTGACAGCCCTCAGCATGCTGATGTTTTCAGCACTGGCGTCAGCGGATTCACTGAGTGAGCAGCGTCAGCGCTATCAGGATGTCAAATCTGCCTGGGATGCCAATAATATGGCGGAAGTGGAACGCCTGATGCCGTCACTGCGGGATTATCCGCTCTATCCTTATCTGGAATACCGTGAGCTGACACAGGACATGAGCCTGCTGACAGCAGGTCAGGTGAAAAATTTTACGGATACCCATCCGAACCTGCCGTCAGCGGCAAGTCTGAAAAATAAATTTATCAGTGAGCTGGCCAAACGTAATGACTGGCAGGGGCTGGTCAGCTACAGCACGACTGTACCAAAACCGGTCAGTGCGAAGTGTGACTATTACTATGCCAACTGGCAGACCGGAAACCGTCAGGTGGCGCTGGACGGGGCGAAATCAGTCTGGCTGGCGGGAAATTCCCTGCCGTCCTCCTGCGATAAGTTATTTGATGTCTGGGATCAGTCCGGCGGACTGACACCGGAACGTGTTCTTGAACGCATCAGCCTGGCGCTGAAAAACGGCAACACCTCTCTGGTCAGTTATCTGGCAAAACGCCTGCCTGCCTCTTATCAGACCATCAGCAATGGTGTGATTAACTTACAGAAAAACCCGGCATCAGTGGTGACATTTGCCCAGCTGAGCCCGACGGATTTCACCCGCGAGGCCACCATCTCCGCTTTCTCCGCCTATGCCCGCAAATCACCGGATGCGGCACGGGCTGACCTGAACAGTGTGGCGCGCGCCCAGAAAATGAATGACAGCGAGCGTCAGCAACTGAAAGATGCTGTCGCGTGGCAGTATATGGGGAGCGACGTGACAGATGAGCAGGCTGCCTGGCGTGATGGGGTGATTCAGGAAACCGATTCTGTCACCCTGCGCGAGCGCCGTGTGCGTCTGGCGCTGAGTAACGCGGATGACCGTGATCTGGATCGCTGGCTGACCCGGTTACCGGCGGATGCTCAGCAGAAAGAGGAATGGCAGTACTGGCGCGCCGTATTGCTGGAAAAAGGCGGCAATAAAGCGGCAGCAGATGCCATTCTGGAAAAAATCACTCAGGGTCGCGGGTTCTATCCGATGGTGGCGGCACAGCGTCTGGGTAAACCGTATGTCATGATGATCAATGCGGCGGATAAACCGGACAACAGCATCAGCAATCTGCCGGAAATTCAGCGTATCCGTGAGCTGCTGTACTGGCAGATGGAAGGGCTGGCCCGCACCGAGTGGCTGAATCTGGTGGACAGCCAGACACCGGCGCGCAAAGCACAGCTGGCGCGTTATGCGCTGGAGCAGGGCTGGGCGGATCTGAGTGTGCAGGCGACGATCAACGGCAAGCTGTGGGATCATCTGGAAGAGCGCTTCCCGCTGGCCTGGCAGAGTGAGTTTGATGAGTTCACTCAGAATAAAAATATCAGCAAAAGCTATGCGATGGCGATAGCCCGTCAGGAAAGTGCCTGGAACCCGCAGGCGCGTTCGCCGGTCGGCGCAACGGGGCTGATGCAGCTGATGCCGGCAACGGCAACCCAGACGGTCCGCGACAATGGTATTGCGGATTACAGCAATAGTGCGCAGCTGGTTAATCCGCGCAAAAATATCGAGATAGGCACCGCGTATCTCAACGGCGTGTATAACCAGTTCGGTCAGAACCGGATCCTGGCGAGTGCTGCGTATAACGCAGGCCCGAACCGTGTGACCCGCTGGCTGAGCAACAGCGGCGGACGGCTCGATGCGGTTGCCTTCGTGGAAACCATTCCGTTCGCGGAAACCCGGGGTTATGTGAAGAATGTGCTGGCATTTGATGTCTTTTATCAGAACTTCCTGAAAGGGCAGCGCCCGGCGGATGTACTGACACCTTCCGAACAATCAATGCGTTACTGATCATTCCCCTCCGGCCCGGTTCAGCAGAAGACAGCTGCACCGGGCTTGTGTTATCCTAGATGTACTAGTTAACGGGTACTTTTTGTACTCCCGATCCTATGGGGTGACACATGACGACAGACCAACTTCAGGACAGCGACTGGCAGCGCTTTGTCAGCCTGCTGCGCAATGCCTATTCACAGGATATTGAATCCCACCTTTTTCAGCTGCTTTTTACCCCGGATGAGCGCACAGCGCTGGGCACACGCGTGCGGATCGTCGAGGAACTGCTGCGCGGTAAGATGAGTCAGCGTGAGCTGAAAAGTGAGCTGGGGGTCGGCATTGCGACCATCACCCGCGGCTCCAACAGCCTGAAATATGCCCCGGAAGAGGTAAAAGCCTGGCTGGAGCAGGAACTCCTCAGCGGCAAAAAATAACTCAGCTGTTCTGCCGCCGGTATGTTGTCAGAGAAATACCTGTTTCCCGTCTGAAATAGCGGCACAGGTAGGACGGGTCATCAAAGTGCAGTTTATCTGCGATCTGCTCCACTGACAGCGTGCTGTAACGCAGGAGTGTCTTGATTTCAGGGATAACCCGGCGGTTGATCAGTGACTTGGGCGAGTGATTGAAAAACGTTCCGGTCAGCTGTGACAGATAAAACGGCGTGATATTTAACCGCCGTGCATAGTACTGCACATCCCTGTGTTCCCGGCTGTGGCGGCAGATAAGTTCCCAGAACTGCCAGCACAGCGTCTCTTTCCGGCTGTACTTCTGTATGGCGGCCGGGGCATCCGGCGGCATTCTTTCCGCTATCCGCAAAAACAGATTCTGTAAATGATTACGCTGCATGATATGCCGGTAAACCGGGCTGTTGCGGGTGATATCCTGCATTTGTGCCAGCCACATTGTCAGCAGCGATTTTTCTTCCGGCAGCGGAATGCAGCGGGGATATTCATGCAGAAACAGAAACAGCGGGTTCGGCAGGACATAGGCGATTTCGGCAGAGAAGGAGGCCGGGATCAGACAAAAAAACACACGGAATCCCCGTGAGCGCTTTTTCAGCAGCGCGATCGTATCTTCCGCCAGCACCAGAATATCCCCCGCCCGTACAGGCTGAGATTTAAAGTTCAGTGACATATGCGCGTATCCCGCCCGGCAGATCATCAGGGTGAGATACGCATTTCCGAAGGTCAGCGGTACGCCGTTGTGATCGGCCAGTGTGCTTTCCCCTGTCAGTAATGTGTCTGTTTCTTCCGTCAGCACCGGAATCTGATCTGTCAGTGTAATATCGTGAGTTGCCATTTTTGCCGTCCTGAAGCAGATATCAGAGGAAATTTATCACAATAGTTTTCAAAAGTACCGAAAGTGCGGAGGTTTGTTGCTTACCGCCGGTCTGCCGTCAGGCTACACTTCCCGTCATCACAGAGAGAGCCGCTGAGGCTGAATGTATAACTGAAGTAAGGTAAGCAGTATGAAATTAGAAACAGAACGTATGATTCTGCGCCCGTGGGCAGAAACCGATGCCGCCGATTTATATGAAGTGGCGAAAGATGACCGCGTCGGCCCGATTGCCGGCTGGCCGCCGCACAGTTGCGCTGAGGAAAGTGCCGATATTATCCGCACCGTTTTTAACCTTGATGAGGTCTATGCCACTGAACTGAAAGCGAACGGACGGGCTGTGGGCTGTATCGGGATCCTGATCGGTGAAAACAGCAACTTTGACATCAGTCAGCGGGAAGGGGAAATCGCCTACTGGATTGGTGTGCCGTACCAGGGACAGGGTCTGATCCCGGAAGCGGTCAGGGAAGTGATGCGCCATGCATTTGAAACACTGGAGCTGGATGCACTGTGGTGCGGCTATTTTGAAAACAATGAACAGTCACACCGCGCCCAGGCCAAATGCGGATTCCGTCATCATCATACCGAAGAGAATAAATTCAATCAGTTCCTGAATGATTACCGGACTGAACATATCAGCCGCATTACGCGGGAAGAGTGGCTGGCACAGCAGTAAATGTGCCGGGAAGGTCACCGGGCCGGTGAGTACCGGTCCGGTTTTTCAGATCAGGATTCTTTGGTGTTCAGGGATTTATAAATTTCATGCTGGATAGGCACCAGCGCCAGGATAATTGCCTGCTCATAGACACTGGTGCGGGTCAGCGCGCCGCCGGTGAAGAAACCGATCGCTCCGCCTTTCTGTTTGATATCTTCCACCCCGGTCAGGTCGGCCATTTCATCACCCAGTTCGCGGCCTTCGCGGATCCCCGCGAGAATTTTTTCCGGCAGCATCAGGCTGGCAGAACGGGATTCCCCGCGCAGCTGACGGTGCTCGATAACAATCCAGGCAAAGGTCATATCGCCTTCAATACCCGCCTCAACACCAACCCAAAAATCCGCTTCCGGTCTGACCTGACGGGCCGCATTGACGCGCTGGCGGGCACCGGTACGGGTTTCTGTGTTCCCGATAGGCTGCTGCGGCACACTGCTGTCCACATTGACATCTTCAATATCAAAATTGCCGTTACCCAGTACCACTTCAAAAGCGGAACGGATAGCCTGAATTTTGGCCGGATTAGTCGTTGCTGCGATAATATGAAACATGATAATTAAACTATCCACGTAATTATGTTTGCCGCAGTATAGCGAATATTGACGGCTTTCCGCAGATTTTTTTAGACGGTGCCGTGCGGTGAAAGAGTTTCAGGGATAAAGCGTGATCCCGGGAATGTTTTTACGGTATGGTAGCGGGGTAATCAGACTTTCACACAGTAAAAGCAGAGATTGATAGTTATGTCACAGGTATTTCTTGTCCGTCACGGCGAAACTGAATGGAACGTTCAGCGCCGTATCCAGGGTCATTCTGACAGCCCGTTAACACAAAGTGGTATCGATCAGGCGAAGCAGGTTGCCGCGCGTCTGAAAAATGAAGGGATCACCCATATTATTGCCAGTGATCTGGGCCGCACACAGCAGACCGCGAAACTGATCGCAGAAGCCTGCGGTTGTGAGATTATTGCGGATCCGCGTCTGCGTGAGCTCAATATGGGCGTGCTGGAAAAACGTCAGATCCATACCCTGACCGCAGAAGAAGAGGGCTGGCGTAAAAGTCTGCTTAACGGCGCGGAAGACGGGCGTATCCCGGAAGGGGAATCTCTCGCGGAGCTGGAAAGCCGGATGCGGGCGGCGCTGGAGAGCACGCTGGATCTGCCGGAGGGCAGCAAAGTTCTGCTGGTCAGTCACGGTATTGCGCTGGGATGCCTGATTGGCTCTGTGCTGGGGCTGCCGGCGTATGCGGAGCGCCGTCTGCGTCTGCGCAACTGTTCGTTATCCGTTCTGGAGTATCAGGAAAGCCCGTGGCTGGCGGATGGCTGGGTAGTTGAAACGGCCGGTGACACCACACATCTGAGTCTTCCGGCGCTGGATGAAGTGCAGCGCTGAGTAAACCGGTGAATCAGACACCGCCCGGGTGAACAAGACACCACCGGCGGCGGTGTTTGTTCTGCGGGAAGGCTGTTACTGCGCGTCACGTCTGACAGGAATATAGTATTTAAATTCCTCGATGTGATGGCGCGGATCAGTCTCATCCACATCAGCCGCATCCGGATAGCGGATGTCGGTTCCCTTTCTCAGTTTATAGCTCTCAATATCGTAACCACGGCGGCGGGTGATCCCCAGTCGCGGCACACACTGGCCGTAAATCGTGAACAGGAATTCCTGCATCGCACCGCGGTAAGGAATGCCGCTGAAGGTGAAGCAGAGATATTCGCCACCGGGCATTTCCACCTCGTGAACATTTTCCTCAGTGGTAAAGGCAGCAAATTCCTTCGCCACGGCAGTGGTGTAATGGACTGTCTGCTCATCTTCTTTGTCCGGATTACGGGTAGTGCTGTAAAGCCCGTAAACATAGTCCGGGATAGTTTTCGCCACAGAAATATGATGCAGCCAGAACTCCTGGCGCATGTGGGTACACGCGGTTGCCCAGTCTTCCAGACGATGTGAACAGCTGTTCTCTATACCGGTGACTGTGCGCGGCGGCAGCGTGACAAACTCGTGCTCCGGCATCGGCACATCATCAAGCAGAATGGCGGAGCAGATTCCGTCAGAGCACCATTCGTCAAGACGGCGGTACAGCGCAGGTGTTTTATTAAACTGTTTCTTGAATGCGCGGGTAAAGGTTTGCTGTGAATCGAAACGATACTGTAATGCGATATCTAAAATAGGACGGGCAGTCAGCCGCAGTGCAATGGCTGCGCGTGACAAACGGCGGGCGCGGATGTAAGCGCCGATGGCCTCACCGGTAACGTCCTTGAACATACGTTGTAAATGCCACTTGGAGTAGCCTGCCTTCGCAGCGACGTTATCGAGGGAAAGTGGCTGATCTAAATGCTCATCTAACCAACGGAGTAAATCGCGAATGATGCTGGTCTGATCCATACATCTCCCTTATTGGATTGATGAAGTTCTGAAAGAGATATAACGAATTTATATTCTAACCTGAGTGATTATCAACGGGATAATCATTTACCAATTCTTACTTTTGGCCGGAAAAAATGTTTTAAGAACAGGGCGACTATCATAAACTGGTAACATGGATTATCTTTAAAATCATACAATTTTCAAATGATTTTCTTGGGCTATTAAGATTATGAATCAGACTCGCCGGTCTATACTGGGAATTATCACAGCTATTTCATTGAGTTCGTTATCCTTTTTGAGCCATGGTGAAGAAATCGGCTCTGTGGACACCGTGTTCAAAATTCTGGGGCCGGACCACAAGATTGTGGTGGAAGCCTTTGATGATCCGGATGTGGAAAATATCACCTGTTACCTGAGCCGGGCAAAAACCGGCGGGATCTCGGGTGGGCTGGGTCTGGCGGAGGATACATCTGATGCCGCGATTTCCTGTCAGCAGGTCGGGCCGGTCACAGTCAGTGATAAAGTGAAAAAAGGCCGCAAAGATAAAGGCCAGGTGGTGTTCCAGAAGCGGACATCCATGGTATTCAAGAAGTTACAGGTGGTTCGTTTCTATGATGAGAAGCGTCACGCGCTGATTTATCTGACCTATTCGGATAAAGTGGTCGACGGCTCGCCGAAGAATGCGCTGAGCGCGGTGCCGATCATTCCGTGGAACAAATAACCGGATAACAGCAACAACAAATCCCCGGTGGTGCCAGGCATCACCGGGGATTTCGTATATATGTTACCGCAGCGGAAGATTACTCTTCGAGATCGCCGCAGAACCGGTAACCTTCGCCGTGAATGGTGGCGATGATTTCCGGAGTATCCGGTGTGGACTCGAAATGCTTGCGGATACGGCGGATGGTGACATCCACTGTACGGTCATGCGGTTTCAGTTCACGGCCGGTCATTTTCTTCAGCAGTTCAGCGCGGGTCTGAATCTTGCCCGGATTCTCACAGAAGTGCAGCATTGCACGGAACTCACTGCGCGGCAGCTTGTACTGCTCGCCGGTTGGTCCGATTAATGAGCGGCTGTTGATATCCAGTTCCCAGCCGTTGAACTTGTAACTTTCCACACTGCGGCGCTCTTCGCTGCCACCGGCCAGATTCATGGTCCGTGACAGTAAGTTGCGTGCGCGGATAGTCAGTTCACGCGGGTTAAACGGCTTGGTGATGTAGTCATCAGCACCGATTTCCAGACCGAGGATTTTATCCACTTCATTATCACGGCCGGTTAAGAACATCAGTGCCACGTTTGCCTGTTCGCGGAGCTCACGCGCCAGCAACAGACCATTTTTTCCCGGGAGGTTGATGTCCATGATAACCAAATTGATATCATGGTCTGACAGCACATTGTGCATCTCTGCACCGTCAGTGGCTTCATGTACCACGTAACCCTCTGCTTCAAAAATACTTTTCAGGGTGTTACGGGTGACGATCTCATCTTCAACAATTAAAATATGCGGGGTTTGCATAGTCGCTACCTAAATTACTTAGAATAATAAGAAATCTGATTATCTGCCCGTGTAACCTGTGCCGGTATCGTTGTGGTTATGTCCGGCACATCACCACAGACAGAAAAAAATCTTGTTCAGACCGCATTTTAACAATCACTCAACTCAGAACGTAAGGAATTGAAACGATTCGTACCAATATTAGTCTATTAACACCAATATAACAGCAACCCAATCATTTACCATCCGGAAATCTAACCTTTGTTGATACATATCAAAATCAATTGTAGCACGTTAACACAATTTTCAATTGTTAATTGCCGGTTTTAATGATTGTCAAATAAATAGAAATACAATGTTAAGCATTATATCTGACTTGTCTGATTATTGTACATTTTTCTGCCGGGTAAACAGCGAAAAACGCAACCTGCATGATAAAAGTGAAAAAATACAGAAACTCCTGGTTCTGTAAAATTAAATGCCGGTTGATGAGATGATAACCGCGTTAATTTGCCGTAATTTCTTTTTATTCTGATATGTGATCAGATTCAAATTGTCTGATTCTGCGGGCAAATCTGAAGAATAATTTGACATCAACCTGCCTTTCCTTTAACCGTAATAGGGTTAACCAGACAAATGACAGACAGGAACCCCATGCGTAATCACAGCCTGACCATGATTATTATTACCACCACCACCATTACCACCGGCGGTGCGGGCTGACGCATATCTGAAATCACGAAAAAAGCCCGCACAATGACTGTGCGGGCTTTTTTTTTGGACTAAAAACGGCAGGAGCAGGTGACACATGCGTGTACTTAAATTTGGCGGCACATCCGTGGCAAACGCGGATCGTATACTGAACATCGCAGGAATCGCGGAGAAAAAACTCGCGCAGGGACAGCTCGCCATGGTGCTTTCCGCACCGGCGAAAATCACTAATTACTTAGTGGCGATGGTGGAGCAGACCGTCAGCGGGCAGGAAGCAAACACCCTGGTACACGATGCCGCCGCGATTCTCGGGGCGATTCTGGACGGGCTGCGCGATGCGGTACCGGGCTTTGAATATGACCGGCTGAAGCATGAAACAGAGCAGGAAATCAGCCGGATCCGCCGGGTACTGCACGGTGTGTCACTGCTGGGGCAGTGTCCGGACGGCATCAACGCCAATATGATCAGCTGCGGCGAGCGTTTTTCCATTGCGGTGATGGCATCACTGCTGAAAGCCCGCGGCCATAAAGTAACGGTGATTGACCCGGTGGCCAGCCTGCTGGCGTTTGGTGGTTATCTGGAATCCACCGTTGATATTAATGAATCAACAAAACGTATTGCAGCACTGAATATCCCGTCTGACCACATCATTCTGATGGCGGGATTCACCGCCGGTAATGAAAACGGTGAGCTGGTGGTGCTGGGGCGTAACGGCTCTGATTATTCCGCAGCGGTACTGGCGGCGTGTCTGCGTGCGGCCTGTTGTGAGATCTGGACTGACGTGGACGGCGTGTATACCTGTGACCCGCGTTTTGTGCCGGATGCCCGTCTGCTGAAAGGCATGTCGTATCAGGAGGCGATGGAACTCTCCTATTTCGGGGCAAAAGTCCTGCATCCGCGCACTATCGCGCCGATTGCACAGTTCCAGATCCCGTGCCTGATTAAAAATACCCTCAATCCGGACGCACCGGGCACGCTGATCGGCGACGGCCAGCGTGATGACAGCCTGCCGGTGAAAGGGATCACCAATCTGAATAATATGGCGATGTTTAACGTCTCCGGCCCGGGTATGAAAGGAATGGTCGGGATGGCGGCACGGGTGTTTACGGTGATGTCACGGCGTAATATCTCTGTCGTGCTGATTACACAGTCATCTTCCGAATACAGCATCAGTTTCTGTGTGGCGCAGAAAGATAAGGCCCGCACTCAGCAGGCACTGGAAGAAGAGTTCTATCTGGAGCTGAAAGAGGGCGTGCTCGACCCGCTGGATGTACTGGATAACCTGGCGATTGTCTCCGTGGTCGGGGATGGCATGCGGACACTCAAAGGCATCTCCGCGCGGTTCTTCTCGGCACTGACGCGCGCCAACATCAATATTATCGCGATCGCGCAGGGCTCGTCTGAACGTTCCATTTCTGCGGTGGTGGATAATGATCTCGCGGCCGCCGGTGTGCGTCTGTGTCATCAGATGCTGTTTAACACTGACCGCATTGTGGAGGTGTTTGTGGTGGGCACCGGCGGGGTCGGCAGTGCGCTGCTGGAGCAAATCCGCCGCCAGCAGGCGTGGCTGAAAGCCCGGAGTATCGATCTGCGCGTGTGCGGTATCGCCAACTCAAAAGCGATGCTGACTAATATGCGCGGCATTGATTTACAGGACTGGCGTCAGTCGCTGGCGCAGGCCAAAGAGCCGTTCAGCCTCAGCCGTCTGATCCGCCTGGAAAAAGAATATCACTTCCTTAATCCGGTGATTGTGGACTGTACGTCGAATGAGGAAATCGCCCTGCAATATGCGGATTTCCTGAAGGACGGTTTCAACGTGGTGACGCCGAACAAAAAAGCCAACACCCTGTCGATGGATTATTACCATGAACTGCGCAGTGCGGCGGCGGCATCAAAACGTCAGTTCCGTTATGACACCAACGTCGGTGCCGGGCTGCCGGTGATCGAAAACCTGCAAAACCTGCTCAACGCGGGGGATGAACTGATGCAGTTCAGCGGTATTCTGTCCGGTTCGCTCTCCTTTATTTTCGGTATGCTGGATGAAGGAATGTCACTGTCTGAGGCAACAGCTGCGGCGAAAGCCAAAGGCTTTACCGAGCCGGATCCGCGTGATGATCTCTCCGGGATGGATGTGGCGCGTAAGCTGCTGATCCTGGCCCGCGAAGCGGGACTTTCCCTTGAATTATCCGATATTGAGGTGGATTCCGTGCTGCCGCCGGACTTCGATGCTTCCGGCGATGTGAATACCTTTATGGCGAATCTGCCGTCACTGGATGCGGCCTTTGCCGCGCGTGTGGCGAAAGCCGCAGAAGCAGGCCGCGTTTTGCGTTATGTTGGCATCATTGATCACGGCCGCTGTCAGGTGAAAATCACAGAGGCAGACGGTAACGATCCGCTGTATAAAGTGAAAAACGGCGAGAACGCCCTGGCGTTTTATACCCGCTACTATCAGCCTATCCCGCTGGTACTGCGCGGTTACGGCGCGGGGAATGATGTGACAGCGGCAGGGGTGTTTGCGGATGTGCTGCGGACAATGTCATGGAAACTGGGAGTGTAAAACGTGATAAAAATTTATGCACCGGCGTCAATCGGGAATGTGAGTGTGGGGTTTGATGTGCTGGGTGCGGCAGTGTCTCCGGTCAGCGGGGCACTGCTCGGCGACTGTGTGTCCATCGCGAAGGCAGAGACGTTTTCACTCAGAAACCGCGGGCGTTTTGCCGGGAAACTGCCGGTGAATCCGAAGCACAATATTGTGTATCAGTGCCGTGAACGGTTCAGTGAGATCATTCATGATGATCTGCAGGTCGCTATGGTGCTGGAAAAAAATATGCCGGTGGGCTCGGGGCTCGGCTCCAGCGCCTGCTCGGTGGTGGCCGCGCTGGTGGCGCTGAACGAGTATACCGGCAGGCCGCTGGAGGAAATGGCGCTGCTGCGTCTGATGGGCGAGATGGAAGGGCGCATCTCCGGCAGTGTGCATTATGACAATGTCGCCCCCTGCTTCCTCGGCGGATTGCAGCTCAATATTGAAACCGGCGACAGCGTCAGCCAGGCTGTGCCGGGGTTTGAACACTGGTACTGGGTAATGGCGTATCCGGGTATCAAAGTCTCCACGGCGCAGGCACGGGCGATTTTACCGGCGACCTATTCACGGGCGGATATTGTCAGCCACGGCCGCAACCTGGCCGGATTCATCCACGCCTGTCATACCGGACAGGCTGACCTGGCGGCGGCGATGATCCGTGATGTGGTGGCAGAGCCGTACCGCCGTGAATTATTACCGAATTTTGATGCGGTCCGTGAGCAGGTGCTTGCACGCGGCGCGAAGGCATGCGGCATCTCCGGCTCGGGTCCGACCCTGTTTGCGGTCTGTGACAGCAAATCAGCGGCAGAGCAGGTAGCGGATGTCTTTAACACACAGTATTTGCAGAACAGCGAAGGGTTTGTCCATCTGTGCCGTCTCGATCTCAAAGGCGCACGTCAGATAAGTGCATAAAGGTAAAAAATGGAACTGTACAATTTAAAAGATGAGAGTGAAAAAGTCAGTTTTGCACAGGCGGTAAAACAGGGGCTGGGACGCGGACAGGGGCTGTTCTTCCCGCGTGAGATTCCGTTTTTTGAGCAGGCGGAAATGGATAAGCTGCTGGCGATGGATTTTGTCAGCCGCAGCACCGCCATTCTGCATGCCCTGATTGGTGATGAGATCCCGGAAGCTGAGCTGGCAGCGCGTGTCCGTGCCGCCTTTGCTTTCCCGGCACCGCTGAACCCGGTAGAGCCGGATGTGGCCTGTCTGGAGCTGTTCCACGGCCCGACACTGGCATTCAAAGATTTCGGCGGACGTTTTATGGCCCAGGCGCTGGCCGCGGTTGCCGGTGACAAGCCGGTCACTATTCTGACCGCGACTTCAGGGGATACCGGTGCTGCCGTCGCACACGCCTTTTACGGCCTGAAAAATGTGCAGGTGGTGATCCTCTATCCGCAGGGAAAAATCAGTCCGTTACAGGAAAAACTGTTCTGTACCCTCGGCGGTAATATCCATACCGTGGCGGTGCAGGATGATTTCGATGCCTGTCAGGCACTGGTAAAACAGGCATTTGATGATGAGGAACTGAAGCAGACGCTGCATCTGAACTCGGCAAACTCTATTAATATCAGCCGTCTGCTGGCACAAATCTGTTATTACTTTGAAGCGGTGGCACAGGTTCCGGCGGAAAAACGCGGTGAACTGGTGTTCTCGGTGCCGAGCGGCAACTTCGGTGACCTGACCGCCGGGGTGCTGGCGAAAGCGATGGGGCTGCCGGTGAAACGCTTTATCGCCGCGACCAATGCCAACGACACGGTACCGCGCTATCTGGCGGACGGACAGTGGAAACCGGCGGCGACGGTGGCAACGTTATCCAATGCCATGGATGTCAGCCAGCCGAATAACTGGCCGCGTATTGAGGCGCTGTTTGCGCGCGAAGGCTGGTCTCTGAAGGATCTGCGTTCCGGTGCGGTAAGTGATGACGAAACCCGCGAAACGATGCGCGATCTGGCTGCGAAAGGTTATATTTCCGAGCCGCATGCCGCGATTGCTTATCGCCAGCTGCGCAGTGACTTGCAGCCCGGTGAGTACGGTATTTTCCTCGGCACGGCGCATCCGGCAAAATTCCTGGAGAGTGTGGAAGCGATTCTGGGCAGTAAACTGCCGTTACCGGCTGAACTGGCGGAGCGGGCTGATTTACCACTGCTGTCAGCCGTGTTACCAGCGGATTTCGCGGCGCTGCGGGACTATATGCTGAAGACGGTGAAGCCGTAATTTCTTATCAATCAGCGATAGCGAGATGATAACGGGTAAGAGAACAAAAAGCATACTGCGCCATGGATGGCGCAGCTGAATTATCCGGCGGTTATGCTGCGTGGTGTTCTGAACGTGTAAACACCAGTTCCCGCTCACCGGACTGACTCTCATCAAAACGGTAACCGTCGAGGTTAAAGCCGGTCAGCTGAGACGGCTGTGTCAGGCGGTTCTGAATAATAAACCGGCTCATCAGGCCGCGTGCTTTCTTAGCATAGAAACTGATCACTTTATATTTGCCGTTTTTCTCATCGAGGAAAACCGGTTTGATAATCACCGCATTCAGTTTCTCCGGCTTCACCGCTTTAAAGTATTCATCAGAGGCCAGATTGACCAGTACATTATCACCCTGTGCGGCCAGTGCCTGATTGAGATTGTCCGTAATAATATCCCCCCAGAACGCATACAGATCTTTGCCGCGCGGATTGGCGAGTTTCGTCCCCATCTCCAGACGGTAAGGCTGCATCAGATCCAGCGGGCGCAGCACGCCGTACAGGCCGGAAAGCATACGCAGATGCTGCTGGGCGAAATCAAAATCGGCTTCACTGAAGGTTTCCGCCTGCATCCCGGTATACACATCCCCTTTAAATGCCAGAATAGCCTGACGGGCATTGTCCGGCGTGAAATCCGGCTGCCACTCCCCGAAACGGGCGGCATTCAGACCCGCCAGTTTATCACTGATATGCATCAGCGAGCCGATATCCGCCGGGGTCAGTTTGCGGCAGGTTTCCATCAGGGCTTCTGATTGTGCCAGCAGCTCAGGCTGAGTATGGCGTTCAGTGGCTAACGGGCTGTCATAGTCGAGGGTTTTGGCAGGGGAAATAGTCAGCAGCATGGTCGGCTCCGGTCTGATATTGTCATTATTAACGGTACTCTACCAAAAAAAAGCACAGAGCGGGCAAATCACTGTAATCGGTAATACATACAAAACAGGAGGCGTTCCGGATTACAGCGGAATAACGGCGGATCACCGGTGCGGCATCGGATTTTCCCTGCTTGCGCGGCGGGCTGTCCGTGATATTATCAGGTGCAGTTGCGGCATATTGCCATCTGTACTCGCCATACTTCAGAATGCCGGGGTGTTGACTACGCAAAGCCCGCCTGCAGGCATGCTGGATTATTCAGAGTATCTTCTGACATAAGATGAGAGACGAAAATGACCGATAAGTTAACTTCCCTGCGTAATCTGACCACGGTTGTGGCCGATACCGGTGACATCGAAGCGATGAAGCTTTACAAACCACAGGATGCCACCACCAACCCTTCTCTGATCCTCAATGCGGCGCAGATTCCGGAGTACCGTAAGTTAATTGATGATGCGGTGACCTGGGCGCGTGCACAGAGCGATTCACGTGAACAGCAGATTATCGATGCCGGTGACAAACTGGCGGTGAATATCGGTCTGGAGATCCTGAAACTGATTCCGGGTCGCATCTCCACAGAAGTGGATGCCCGTCTCTCTTATGACACTCAGGCAAGTATCGCGAAAGCAAAACGTCTCATCAAACTGTATAACGATGCCGGCATCAGCAACGATCGTATCCTGATCAAACTGGCGTCCACCTGGCAGGGTATCCGCGCGGCGGAACAGCTGGAAAAAGAAGGCATCAACTGTAACCTGACACTGCTGTTCTCCTTTGCTCAGGCGCGTGCCTGTGCGGAAGCAGGTGTATATCTGATTTCTCCGTTTGTCGGCCGTATCCTCGACTGGTACAAAGCAAACAGCGATAAGAAAGAGTTCGCACCGGCAGAAGATCCGGGCGTGATTTCAGTAACTGAAATCTACAACTACTACAAAGAGCACGGCTACAAAACCGTGGTTATGGGCGCAAGCTTCCGTAACTCAGGTGAAATCCTGGAACTGGCCGGTTGTGACCGTCTGACCATCGCCCCTGCACTGCTGAAAGAGCTGTCAGAAGCGACCGGCGCGGTTGAGCGCAAACTGGAATACAAAGGCGAAGTGAAAGCGCGTCCTGCGCCGCTGACAGAAGCTGAGTTCTACTGGGGTCACCACAGTGACGCTATGGCAACCGAGAAACTGGCGGACGGTATCCGTAAGTTTGCGGTAGACCAGGGCAAACTGGAAAAAATGATCGCCGATCTGCTGTAATCTTTATAAAACAAACAGATAAGAAGGGCAGCCGGCAGGCTGCCTTTTTTGTTTCCGGCGGCAATGCTATGCTGTGCCCCGGAGTCAAAATGACGTTGAGGTGACTATGAACAATGTGTTGCGCATCGGTCTTGTCTCGGTTTCTGACCGCGCATCCGGTGGTATTTATGAAGATAAAGGCATTCCGGCCTTACAGGCATGGCTGGAAAAAACTATCACCACGCCTTTTCAGACAGAAACCCGCCTGATCCCGGATGAAGAAGCGATGATCAGCCAGACGCTGTGTGAGCTGGTGGATGAATTCGGCTGCCATCTGGTGCTGACAACCGGCGGAACCGGCCCGGCGCGGCGTGATGTGACTCCGGACGCAACACTGGCGGTGGCGGATCGCGAAATGCCGGGTTTCGGCGAGCAGATGCGTCAGATCAGCCTGAAATTTGTGCCGACGGCAATCTTATCCCGCCAGGTGGGCGTGATCCGCAATCAGTCACTGATCCTCAATCTGCCGGGGCAGCCGAAAGCTATCGCTGAGACCCTGGAAGGGCTGAAAGATGAAAACGGCAAAGTAATGGTTTCCGGTATTTTTGCAAGTGTACCGTATTGTATACAGTTGCTCGACGGGCCTTACATCGAAACTGACCCTGAAATTGTCGCGGCGTTTCGCCCTAAATCAGCAATAAAGCCGCAGTAATGCTGCGTTTTCAGCATAAAATAAAAAACATTCCCCCGGACACCTTTCTTGTCCTATGATGCGGTTATCCACTTATGTAAAGTAAAGATAACAGCAATGTAAAGACAGGAAAGGTGAACCCATGGCACAGACCATTCCCCGGACACTCAACCGGCAGGATTATAAAACACTCTCTCTCGCGGCCCTGGGCGGCGCACTCGAATTCTACGATTTTATTATTTTCATCTTTTTTGCCGTCACTATCGGCAAACTGTTTTTCCCGCCTGACATCCCTGCGTGGCTGGTGCAGATGCAGACTTTCGGGATCTTTGCTGCCGGTTATCTGGTACGCCCGCTGGGCGGTATTGTGATGGCACACTTCGGTGACTTGGTCGGGCGCAAGAAAATGTTTTCCCTCAGTATTCTGCTGATGGCGGTGCCGACACTCTGTATCGGCCTGCTGCCGACTTATGAATCTATCGGCATTGCCGCGCCGTTACTGCTTTTATTAATGCGGGTAATGCAGGGGGCGGCTATCGGCGGGGAAGTGCCTGGTGCCTGGGTATTTGTCTCCGAGCATGTGCCGAAGCACCGTGTCGGCATTGCCTGCGGCACACTGACGGCAGGGCTGACGGTTGGTATCCTGCTCGGCTCGCTGGTGGCCATGATGATGGCGACACTCTTTACTGAAGCGCAGCAGCTTGCCTGGGGCTGGCGTGTACCGTTCTTCCTCGGGGGGATTTTCGGGTTTGTGGCACTGTATCTGCGCCGCTGGCTGGCGGAAACCCCTATCTTTCAGGAGATGAAGCAGCAAAAAGCACTGGCGAAAGAGCTGCCGCTGAAAACCGTGGTGGTGAATCACAAAGAAGCGATTGTGATCTCCATGCTGCTGACCTGGCTGCTCTCCGCCGGGGTTGTGGTGGTGATCCTGCTGACACCGGCGTATTTACAGACGGAGTTCGGCCTGGCAAAAGCGGTGGTTTCAGTCGCCAATATGACCGCAATTCTGGCACTGTGTGCCGGGTGTCTGGTGGCGGGTTATCTGTGTGACAAACTGGGCGCCTCTGTGGTCTTTACCTTCGGCAGCCTGCTGCTGGCGGTCTGCACCGGCTATTTTTACCTGACCGCCGGTGAGCCGGGTACGCCGCTGTCGCTGACCTACGGACTGGCCGGATTCAGTGTCGGCGTGGTGGGCGCGGTACCGTTTGTGATGGTGAACAGTTATCCGGCGGAGATCCGCTTCAGCGGTATTTCGTTCTCCTACAACCTTTCTTATGCCATTTTCGGCGGACTGACGCCGGTGGTGGTCACGCTGTTCCTGAAATGGACCCCGCTGGCACCGGCGTATTACATGCTGGGGCTTTCACTGATCGGCCTGCTGCTGGGACTGTATATGGGGAAAGCGGCGGTGCGTCAGCGGATGATGGTGTTCAGCTCCTGATAACCCCCTGCATTGTGTTGTGTGAATGCCGTGCTGATATGACTGTCAGCGCGGCATTTTTCAGTGTTTCATCATTTTCTTTTAAATAATCTGTTTTTTTTTCATTTTCCCCTTGATGAATGCATTTATGGCCCCATCTACTTGTCATCGGAAACTGAAACTCAGTTGAATCCCCTTTAACGCTGCGGATGTCCGGTACCGTCAGGAAATATTCCGGGTGACGGGTGAGCGAAAAATTTTTTCTTGAAAAGTGAAAATTGAACCTCATATACATCGGTAGCGTAAGACGAACAGAATTATTCGGAGGCCTTTAGATGGGTAAAATTATTGGTATCGACTTAGGTACAACCAACTCTTGTGTTGCTGTAATGGATGGTAATCAGGCACGTGTCCTGGAGAACGCAGAAGGCGACCGCACAACGCCGTCAATCATTGCGTATACACAGGATGGTGAAATCCTGGTCGGTCAGCCGGCAAAACGTCAGGCTGTTACCAACCCGCAGAACACACTGTTTGCAATCAAACGTCTGATTGGTCGTCGTTTTGACGATGAAGAAGTGCGCCGCGATATGAACATCATGCCGTACAAAATTGTCAGCTCTGATAACGGCGACGCATGGGTGGAAGCAAAAGGCCAGAAAATGGCACCACCACAGGTTTCTGCTGAAGTCCTGAAAAAAATGAAGAAAACCGCTGAAGATTATCTCGGCGAGCCGGTAACCGAAGCGGTTATCACCGTACCTGCTTACTTTAACGATGCTCAGCGTCAGGCAACCAAAGACGCCGGCCGTATCGCAGGTCTGGATGTAAAACGTATTATCAACGAACCGACTGCAGCGGCACTGGCTTACGGCCTGGATCGCGAAGTGGGTAACCGTACTATCGCGGTCTTCGACCTCGGTGGTGGTACTTTCGATATCTCCATCATCGAAATCGATGAAGTTGACGGCGAAAAAACCTATGAAGTGCTGGCAACGAACGGCGACACCCACTTAGGTGGTGAAGACTTCGACAGCCGCATGATCAACTATCTGGTTGAAGAATTTAAGAAAGAACAGGGTATCGATCTGCGTAACGACCCGCTGGCAATGCAGCGTCTGAAAGAAGCTGCCGAGAAAGCGAAAATTGAGCTTTCTTCCGCACAGCAGACGGACGTTAACCTGCCGTATATCACGGCGGACGCGACCGGTCCTAAACATATGAACATCAAAGTGACCCGTGCGAAACTGGAATCACTGGTTGAAGATCTGGTTAAACGCTCTATGGATCCGGTTAAAGTTGCATTACAGGATGCCGGTCTGTCAGTGAATGATATCAATGATGTCATCCTGGTAGGTGGTCAGACCCGTATGCCGCTGGTTCAGAAAACCGTTGCTGATTTCTTCGGTAAAGAGCCGCGTAAAGATGTGAACCCGGACGAAGCTGTGGCTGTTGGTGCTGCGGTTCAGGGCGGTGTGTTAGGTGGTGATGTTAAAGACGTGCTGCTGCTGGACGTTACCCCGCTGTCTCTGGGTATCGAAACCATGGGCGGCGTGATGACTCCGCTGATTGCGAAGAACACCACTATCCCGACCAAACACAGCCAGGTGTTCTCCACAGCGGAAGACAACCAGTCTGCGGTAACTATCCATGTTCTGCAGGGTGAGCGTAAACGTTCCGGTGACAACAAATCACTGGGTCAGTTTAACCTGGATGGTATTCAGGCTGCTCCGCGCGGTATGCCGCAGATCGAAGTTACTTTTGACATCGATGCCGACGGTATCCTGCATGTGTCCGCGAAAGACAAAAACAGCGGCCGTGAGCAGAACATCACCATCAAGGCATCTTCCGGTCTGAACGAGGAAGAGATCCAGAAAATGGTACGTGATGCGGAAGCCAACGCTGAAGCTGACCGTAAGTTCGAAGAGCTGGTACAGGTCCGTAACCAGGCAGATCAGCTGGTTCACGCTACCCGTAAACAGATCGAAGAAGCGGGCGACAAACTGCCGGGCGACGATAAAGTGAAAATCGAGCAGGCGGTGAGTGAGCTGGAAATCGCAGCGAAAGGCGAAGATAAAGCGGCTATCGAAGAGAAAACGAAAGCGCTGATCGACGCTTCTGCCAAACTGATGGAAATTGCCCAGCAGCAGGCGCAGGCAGGTGCAGCAGGTGCTGATGCCGCGCAGGATGCAGGTAAAAATGATGATGTTGTCGATGCTGAATTCGAAGAAGTTGACGACAGCAAAGACAAAAAATAAGGCCCTTAGCGGGCGCGGTGATGACTGTTATTAATCACTGAAAACCGGCACGGGCGTTGAGGAAACTCTGCGCCCGTGTGCTTGTGTTAAGGGACAAAACGGATGGCAAAAAAAGATTACTACGAGGTGTTGGGCGTCTCGAAATCTGCGGATGACAAAGAGATTAAAAAAGCCTACAAACGCCTTGCGATGAAATATCACCCTGACCGTAATCAGGGCGATAAAGACGCGGAAGATAAATTCAAAGAAGTAAAAGAAGCATACGAGATCCTCACCGACGCACAGAAACGTGCGGCTTATGACCAGTACGGCCACGCGGCATTTGAGCAGGGCGGTATGGGCGGTGGCGGCGGATTTGGCGGCGGCGGTTTCGGCGGTGCTGATTTCGGTGATATCTTTGGTGACGTCTTCGGTGATATTTTTGGTGGTGGTCGCCGTCAGCAACGCGCGGCACGCGGAGCAGACCTGCGTTACAACATCGAACTGACCCTTGAAGAAGCGGTTCGTGGTGTGACCAAAGAGATCCGTATTCCGACCCTGGAAACCTGTGATAAATGTCACGGCAGCGGGGCGAAAGAAGGTACTGAGCCGCAGGAGTGTCCGACCTGTCACGGTATGGGCCAGGTGCAGATGCGCCAGGGCTTCTTTGCAGTGCAGCAGGCGTGTCCGACCTGTCACGGCCGTGGCAAAATCATCAAAGATCCTTGCAGCAAATGTCATGGTCACGGGCGTGTTGAACGCTATAAGACCCTGTCAGTCAAAATCCCTGCGGGGATGGACAGCGGTGACCGTATCCGTCTGACCGGCGAAGGTGAAGCAGGCGAAATGGGGGCTCCGGCAGGCGATCTGTATGTCGAGGTTCATGTCCGCCAGCACAATATCTTCGAGCGTGACGGCAGCAATCTCTACTGTGAAGTACCGATTGGCTTTACGGTTGCGGCGCTGGGCGGTGAAATTGAAGTACCGACACTGGACGGACGCGTTAAGCTGAAAATTCCGGCAGAAACCCAGACCGGCAAGCTGTTCCGCATGAAAGGTAAAGGTGTCAGACCGGCGCGCGGCGGAATGCAGGGTGACCTGATGTGCCGTGTGGTGGTGGAAACTCCGGTGAAACTGAGCGAAAAACAGAAAGAATTGTTACGTGAGTTCGGTGAATCCGTTGATGGCCAGAGCGGTCACAACAACACTCCGAAAGCGAAACGCTTCTTTGACGGTGTGAAAAAATTCTTTGATGACCTGACCAAATAAGTCATTGTCAGATATGTATATAACCGGCCGGGATAATTGTCCCGGCCGGTTTTTTTGTGTGTTTTGTAAAAGTTGTTTTATCTGAACGCGTTATTGTTTTTGCTCTGATTATCAACAGGGATTAACGCGATGAATACTATCGGATCCGCCATTATTCATGCCGGGCTGATTGCAGTTCAGCCTTCAGTATCTACCGGACACAGCGCTGGTGTTGCGAAAAGCATACCCGTGACACAGGTCTGCAATACCCGGACAGAGTTTGCCCGGCAGGAGATGACTGCATCTGATGCGACAAAAGTGAATGTGAAGTCAGGTGAAATAAATCTGCTGATGCTGAACACGCTGTATAACATCAGGGCTGAAACTATCCTCCCAGCTTCGTCACAATCACCCCGGCCACAATAATACAGGCGGCCAGAATCCGGGCGGGTGTCAACTTTTCTTTCAGGAAATACGCGGAGAGCAGCAGCGCAAACAGCACACTGGTCTCCCGTAACGCCGCGACAATCATAATCGGTGCCTGTCCCATCGCCCATATCACAATGCCGTAGCTGAAGATTTGCAGAATACCGCCGGTCAGCCCGGGCTTGCTGTAGCGCAGAAAGTCACGGGTGAAATGGTGGCGGTAACGGGCAAAACCCATCACCACCATCACCAGCCCGTTCAGGGCGAACAGCCAGAAGATATAAGTCAGTGAGTCTGTGTTGCTGCGGGCACCGAAGCCGTCGGATAGAGTGTAACAGGCGGTAAAAAAGGCGGTGATCACCGCATAGATCAGCCCGCTGCGGGCGTGCCCGGAAGCCCGGTGTTTCAGTGCGGGAAGGATAACCCCGGTGATAATCAGCAGAATACCGGCTAAAGAGAGCCACGGCAGATGCTCACCAAACAGAAGTACGGCAAACAGGGTCGTCAGCAGCGGGGCACAACCCCGGGAAACCGGGTAAATCTGGCTGAGGTCGCCCTTTGAATACGCTTTGCTCAGACAGATGGCATAACCGATATGAAACAGGGCGGACAGCAGCAGCCACTTTACCGCAGCTGCATCCGGTAAGCCGAGCCAAAACAGGGCGGGAACTGAGACCACGCCGGACCAGATGGTCATCACTGCGATACCCAGAAAGCGATCCTGCCCGAATTTAATCACCGCATTCCAGGATGCATGGAAAAAGGCAGCAAACAGTACAGCAATAAACAGCGTGGCGGACATGGGATAACCTGTTTTATTCAGTGAGCGGTGGCAACGACAGCAGAATATCCGCCGGTATGATGGATCATACGATACACTTCACAGAAACGAAAATGTTAATATATAGTTAATCACGGAGTGTTTATCAGGAAATTCTGTGATTCAGACCCTCATTAATCAGGAATTATCGAGTTATTATTGCTGAATAATCTGCTTTTTTCGAGTTAATTGTTTGCATATTATTAACGCCGACAGTCTTAAAGGAGTTAACCCATGACCGCAATTATCCGACAGTTCTTAAAACTCGAAGCCGCAGGCGGCATACTGCTGATTATCGCCGCGCTGATCGCGCTGGTAATGGCGAATACGCCGTTGTCGGCGTTGTATCAGTCGTTTCTTGATATTCCTGTTGCTGTAAAATTTGCGGCACTGGAAATTGATAAGCCCTTGTTATTATGGATTAATGACGCTCTGATGGCGATATTTTTCCTGGTCGTCGGGCTCGAAGTAAAAAGGGAGCTGATGACCGGCTCTCTGGCCGGGCGCGACAAAGCGATGTTTCCGGCAATTGCCGCACTCGGCGGTATGATAGCCCCGGCGCTGGTCTATCTGCTGTTTAACGGCGGGGATGCCGCTGCTGCACAGGGCTGGGCGATTCCGGCCGCAACCGATATTGCCTTTGCCCTCGGCGTAATGGCACTGCTGGGTAAAAGAGTACCGACAGAGCTGAAAGTCTTTCTGCTGGCACTGGCGATTATTGATGACCTCGGGGTTATCGTGATTATCGCGCTGTTTTACACCAAAACCGTTTCACTGACAGCGCTGCTGCTGGCGGCACTGATGGTGGTGGTATTGTGTGTGATGAACTGGCGTAATGTCAGCAACACCGCTGCGTATATGATTGTGGGGCTGATATTGTGGGTGTGTATTCTGAAATCCGGCGTGCACGCAACTCTGGCCGGAGTGATCGTCGGGTTCCTGATCCCGCTGCGCAGTAAAGATGGTGAGCACTCACCGTCAGAGGAGCTGGAGCATGTGCTGCATCCGTGGGTGGCGTTTCTGATCCTGCCGCTGTTTGCCTTTGCCAATGCCGGTGTCAGTGTTCAGGGAATTTCCTTTGATGCACTGATGGGCACACTGCCGCTGGGGATCCTGCTCGGTCTGTTTGTCGGTAAACCGCTGGGGATTTTCACCGCATGTCTGATTTCGGTAAAACTGGGCTTTGCAAAACTGCCGGAGAGGATTACTCTTAACCAGATATTCGCTGTATCGGTGTTATGCGGGATCGGTTTTACAATGTCTATCTTTATCGCGGGACTGGCATTTACCGGGCTTCCGGAAGCATTTAACACCTACTCCAAGCTGGGAATTCTGATTGGTTCCACTATGGCGGCAGTTACCGGGTTGTTCCTGCTCCATTCCGTGTTACCGAAGAAAACAGTCCGGCAGTAATCCGTTATTCACCGGCCTCCGCGGCCGGTGAATACAACAGAATTTCCGAGTTAATCATCAAAAAAAGATAAGGTATGTACCGGGAAAAACTATGCGAGTCTCCCATTTAAACTACAATCACCTCTATTATTTCTGGCACGTCTGCAAAGAAGGTTCGGTGGTGGGGGCGGCAGAAGCGCTCTATCTCACCCCGCAAACCATTACCGGCCAAATCAAGGCGCTGGAAGAGCGTCTGGACGGTAAGCTGTTCAAACGTCAGGGACGCGGCCTGGTGCCGTCAGAGCTGGGTCAGCTGGTGTTCCGCTATGCGGACAAAATGTTTATGCTGAGCCAGGAAATGCTGGATATTGTCACTTACAGCCGCGAATCCAATCTGTTGTTTGATGTCGGGGTTGCGGACGCACTGTCAAAACGTCTGGTCAGCAAAGTGCTGGAAACGGCGGTGATGGAGCATGAGCAAATCCATCTGCGCTGTTTTGAATCCACTCACGAAATGCTGCTGGAGCAGCTCAGCCAGCACAAACTGGATATGATCCTCTCTGACTGCCCGGTGGATTCCACCCAGCAGGAAGGGCTGTTTTCCGTGAAGCTCGGGGAATGCAGTATGAGTTTCTACTGCCGCCAGCCCGCGCCGCAGAAGCCGTTCCCGGAATGCCTGGAAGAGCGCCGCCTTCTGGTGCCCGGCCGCCGCTCGATGCTCGGCCGTCAGTTGCTGACCTGGATCCGCAATAAAAACCTGGAGGTGGAAATCCTGGGTGAATTTGATGATGCGGCACTGATGAAAGCATTTGGTATGTATCACAATGCGATTTTTGTGGCGCCGTCGCTCTACACCAAAGGCATTTTTGCGGACAGTGATGTTGTCGAGCTGGGAACAGTGGATACCATCAAAGAAGAGTATTATGTGATTTTTGCCGAGCGTATGATCCAGCATCCGGCGGTTCAGCGGGTGTGTAACAAGGATTTCTCTGCGTTGTTCAGCGGTTCGCAGTCGGCTGCGGATGCCGGTTTACCGGACTGAGGCAGAAAAAGGACATAAAAAAACCGGCATCAGCCGGTTTTTTTATGTCTGCACAATCAGATTACATTGCTTTGATCTGAGCAGCCAGGTTCGCCTTATGACGGGCAGCCTTGTTCTTATGGATCAGGCCTTTAGCAGCGTGACGATCCACAAGTGGTTGCATGTCATTAAATGCGTTCTGAGCAGCTTCTTTGTCGCCGGCAGCGATAGCAGCGTAAACCTTCTTGATAAAGGTGCGCACCATAGAACGACGGCTAGCGTTATGCTGACGACGTTTTTCAGACTGAATGGCGCGTTTCTTAGCTGATTTGATATTAGCCAAGGTCCAACTCCCAAATATATTCTTCGAGGACAATACAAAGGTGGAGGAATATGCCTGCTCCGCTTTATTTTGTCAATGGATTTGTGCAAATATGCGTCGTTGTACAGCGACGCAAATGTACGTTGTGATGGGCGGGGATTTTATCAGTTTACGCAGCGGGAATACAGCCCTTACACGGAAAAAAGTCACCGGAATGGTAAGATTCTGACGAAAAAAATTATTTTTCACTTTCCGCAGAGGGGGATGCCCCGCTTTTTGTACAGAGAATTCGCGATTCAGCCGCATTAGTGGGTTAACCTGACGCGGCGGACAAGGTATAATCGGACTAATTTTGACTGTATTGAGCCGGCTATGGAGCTAATTCGCGGTACTCACAATATTCGTGCGCGTCACCATGGTTGCGTGCTGACTATCGGTAATTTTGATGGCGTTCATCGCGGACATCAGGCATTACTGTCACATCTGGCGCAGGAAGGAAAACGCCTGGGGCTGCCGTCGGTCGTCATGATCTTTGAGCCGCAGCCGCTGGAATTTTTTGCCCCGGATAAAGCGCCGGCACGCCTGACCCGGCTGCGCGATAAGGTAAAATATCTTGCGCAGTACGGTGTGGACTACTTATTGTGTGTTAAATTCAGCAAACAATTTGCATCACTGACACCGGATGCCTTTATCTCACACCTGCTGGTTGAACAGCTCGGGGTAAAATTTCTGGTGGTCGGGGATGATTTTCGTTTCGGAAAAAATCGTCAGGGCGATTTTAACGGGCTGTGTGAGGCAGGGAAACAGTATGGTTTCACGGTCCGCAGCACGGAAAGTTTTTGTGATAACGGCAAACGGATCAGCAGCACGGCCATCCGCCGTGCGCTGGAAAATGACGATCTGGCACTGGCTGAGGCACTGCTCGGGCACCCTTACCGCATCAGCGGGCGCGTGGTGCACGGCAACGAACTCGGGCGCACGATCGGTTTCCCGACTGCCAATATCCCCCTGAAACGTCTGGCCGCACCGGTAAACGGTGTGTACGCTGTGGACGTATACGGCCTCGGGCCGCATCCGCTGCCGGGTGTGGCCAATATCGGCTCCCGCCCGACTGTACAGGGCAAGGGCCAGCAACTGGAAGTTCATCTGATTGATGCGGCAATGGATTTATACGGGCAGCATCCGGATGTGGTACTGCGCAAGAAATTGCGAAATGAACAGCGGTTTGCCTCGCTCGATGAGCTGAAAGCGCAAATCGCGCGGGATGAGATTGCGGCAAGGGAATTTTTACAATCCAACCCCTCGTTATGTGTTTAACGGAATAATATTGGAACTGAGAATCGAATGAGTGACTATAAAAATACCCTGAATCTCCCGGAAACAGGGTTCCCTATGCGCGGGGACTTAGCAAAGCGCGAACCTGATATGCTGAAACGCTGGTACAAAGAAGGTCTGTACCAGGCGATCCGTAAAGCCAAAACCGGTAAAAAAACATTTATCCTGCATGACGGCCCTCCGTATGCAAACGGCAGCATTCACATTGGTCACTCAGTCAATAAAATTCTCAAAGATATTATTATTAAATCCAAAGGCATGGCCGGTTTCGACTCCCCGTATATTCCGGGCTGGGACTGCCACGGCTTACCGATTGAACACAAAGTCGAACAGGTGATTGGCAAGCCGGGTGATAAAGTCACACCGGCTGAGTTCCGTGCCGCCTGCCGTGAATACGCAAAAGAGCAGATTGAAGGCCAGAAGGAAGACTTTATCCGTCTGGGCGTGCTGGGTGACTGGGATCATCCGTACCTGACCATGGACTTCAAAACCGAAGCTCATATTATCCGCGCACTGGCAAAAGTGATTGCCAACGGCCATCTGGTCAAAGGGGCAAAACCGGTTCACTGGTGTACCTCCTGTGCCTCTTCCCTGGCGGAAGCGGAAGTGGAATATTACGACAAAACCTCCCCGTCCATTGACGTGCGTTTCACCGCTGCGGACGCGGATGCGGTTTACAGCAAATTCGGCGTGAAAAATGACGGGCTGCCGGTTTCTCTGGTTATCTGGACCACCACCCCGTGGACTTTACCGGCGAACCGCGCGATTTCCCTGAACCCGGAATTTGATTATCAGTTAGTCCATGTGAACGACGAGCGTCTGATTCTGGCCGCTGACCTGGTGGAAAGCGTGATGAAACGCGCCGGTATCACCAGCTGGACTGTTGAAGCGGACTGCAAAGGCAGCGACCTGGAACTGCTGCGGTTTAATCATCCGTTTATGGGCTTCGATGTCCCGGCTATCCTCGGCGATCACGTTACCCTGGATGCGGGTACCGGTGCTGTGCATACCGCGCCGGGCCACGGTCCTGACGACTATGTAATCGGCCAGAAATACGGCCTGGAAACCGCTAACCCGGTCGGCCCGAACGGCTGTTATGTCAGCGGCACCTATCCGTCACTGGATGGTGTGTTTGTGCTGAAAGCCAATGACATCATTCTGGAACTGCTGAAAGAAAAAGGCGCACTGCTGCACAGCGAAAATATTTCGCACAGCTATCCGTGCTGCTGGCGTCACAAAACGCCGGTCATTTTCCGTGCCACGCCGCAGTGGTTTATCGGGATGGATGTGAACGGTCTGCGTCCGCAGTCTCTGAATGAAATCAAAGGCGTGAAGTGGATCCCCGGCTGGGGCGAAGCGCGTATCACCGCGATGGTGGAAAACCGTCCGGACTGGTGTATCTCCCGTCAGCGCACCTGGGGCACACCGATGTCTCTGTTTGTCCATAAAGAGACCCAGGAACTGCATCCGCGTACACTGGAACTGATGGAAGACGTCGCCAAACGTGTGGAAGAGCACGGTATTCAGGCGTGGTGGGATCTCGACCCGCGTGACCTGCTGGGTGATGATGCCGATATCTATGAAAAAGTGCCGGATACCCTGGATGTCTGGTTTGACTCCGGATCCACCCACTTTGCCGTTGTCGATGCCCGTCCTGAGTTTCATGGCAATTCTGCGGACATGTATCTGGAAGGTTCTGACCAGCACCGCGGCTGGTTTATGTCCTCACTGATGCTGTCCACCGCGATGAAAGGCAAAGCGCCTTACCGCGAAGTACTGACTCACGGTTTTACCGTCGATGGTCAGGGACGCAAAATGTCCAAATCGCTGGGCAACACCATCAGCCCGCAGGATGTGATGAACAAACTCGGCGCGGATATCCTGCGTCTGTGGGTTGCTTCTACTGACTACTCCGGTGAAATCGCGGTTTCGGATGAAATCCTGAAACGCTCTGCGGATTCTTACCGTCGTATCCGTAACACCGCGCGTTTCCTGCTGGCGAACCTCAATGGTTTCAACCCGGAAACCGATATGGTGAAACCGGAAGAGATGATTGTGGCAGACCGCTGGGCTGTCGGCCGCGCGCTGGCGGCACAGGCTGATATCCTGAAATCCTATGAAGCCTATGATTTCCATGAAGTGGTACAGCGTCTGATGCAGTTCTGCTCGGTGGAAATGGGTTCTTTCTACCTGGATATCATCAAAGATCGTCAGTACACCGCGAAAAGCGATGGCCTGGCGCGCCGCAGCTGTCAGACCGCACTGTTCCACATCGCGGAAGCTCTGGTTCGCTGGATGGCGCCGATCATGTCCTTCACTGCCGATGAAATCTGGAATGTGATGCCGGGCAAACGTCCGCAGTACGTCTTCACTGAAGAGTGGTATGACGGCCTGTTCGGGCTGAATGCACAGGACAGCATGAACGATGATTACTGGGCAACGCTGCTGGCGGTGCGTGGTGAAGTCAACAAAGTGCTGGAGCAGGCACGTGCCGACAAACTGATTGGCGGCTCGCTGGAAGCAGCGGTGACTCTGTATGCGGATGATGCCCTGGCGGCACAGCTGAACCGCCTGGGTAATGAACTGCGTTTCGTGCTGCTGACCTCTCAGGCAGATGTGAAACCGCTGTCTGCGGCACCGGAAAGTGCGGTAAACAGTGAGCTGGACGGCCTGCGCATCGGCTTCGGCAAAGCGGAAGGCAGTAAGTGCCCGCGTTGCTGGCATTACGCGACCGACATCGGTCAGGATAGTGAACATCCTGAACTGTGCGGCCGCTGTGTGACTAACGTAGCCGGAAACGGTGAAGAACGTAAGTTTGCCTGATAAATGAAAAAACCACTGTGTTCGACCGGATTACGCTGGCTGTGGCTGGCGGTCCTGGTACTGGTACTGGATGCGATTTCAAAGCAGCTGATTTTAGCCAATTACGGGCTGCATGAATCCACATCTCTGATGCCGTACTTTAATCTGACCTATGTGCGGAATTACGGTGCCGCATTCAGCTTCCTCGCATCTCAGGGCGGCTGGCAGCGCTGGTTCTTCACAGCGGTGGCTATCGGTATCTCCGTGACATTATTAGTGATGATGTACCGTACCAGTGCACGCAATAAACTCAGTAATATTGCCTATGCGCTGATTATCGGCGGGGCGATCGGCAATCTGCTCGATCGCCTGATGCACGGCTTTGTGGTGGATTACATCGACTTCTATGTCGGTGACTGGCACTGGCCGACGTTCAACCTGGCGGACAGCTGGATCATCATCGGGGCGGGGCTTATCATTATTGAAAGCTTTATCCCTGACGGTAAGAAAAGCGACAAACCAGAGAATAAAACATCATCAGACTGATGACCCGAATATCCGCCGCCAGGCGGATATTTTTTATCTGATACAGAGAGTAATAATTATATGCAGGTTGCAGAACATCACAGCGTATTACTGGATTACACCCTGAAACTGTCTGACGGCTCGGTGGCAGATTCCACAGAAGCACAAGGCAAACCGGCACTGTTCCGCCTCGGCGACGGCAGCTTGTCTGATGCACTGGAACAGCAATTACTGGGCTTATCCGCCGGGGATAAAAAAACCTTCACACTGCCCGGTGAGGCGGTGTTCGGCAAGCCGAGCCCGGATCTGATTCAGTTTTTCTCAGCTGCTGATTTCCTGGAAGCCGGTCTGCCGGAAACCGGTACGATCATGCTGTTTACCGCGATGAACGGCAGCGAAATGCCGGGAATTATCAAATCCGTTACTGAAGATTCTGTCGAGGTGGATTTCAACCATCCGCTGTGCGGACAGGATGTGACGTTTGATATCAGTGTCCGTGACGTCACTGCATAAGACACAGAGCAATAATTAGCATTACGGTCCGGGGGACGGCTCTGGTATAGTAGCGCGCAAATGTTGAATTTTTGTTTTACTGCCCGTCCGGGCGATCGTTTGGAGGCTGAACGTGCGTATTTTACTGGCTAACCCGCGGGGGTTCTGTGCAGGTGTTGACCGGGCAATCAGTATTGTGGAGCGGGCGCTGGAGTTATATGGTGCGCCTATCTATGTCCGTCATGAAGTCGTGCACAACCGCTATGTGGTCAATGATCTGCGTGAGCGCGGCGCGATTTTTATTGAGGAAATCGCTGAAGTACCGGATAACGCCATTCTGATCTTCTCCGCCCACGGTGTCTCGCAGGCAATCCGCCAGGAAGCGCGTTCCCGTAATCTCACCATGCTGTTTGATGCCACCTGTCCGCTGGTTACCAAAGTGCATATGGAAGTGGCCCGTGCCAGCCGCAAAGGCAAAGAGGCGATTTTGATCGGCCACGCCGGGCATCCGGAAGTGGAAGGGACGATGGGACAGTACAACAACCCGGAAGGCGGCATGTATCTGGTGGAATCCCCGGAAGATGTGTGGAAACTGAACGTCAAAGATGAGGAAAACCTCAGCTTTATGACGCAGACCACTCTGTCTGTCGATGATACCTCCGAAGTTATTGATGCGCTGAATGCCCGTTTCCCGAAAATCATCGGGCCGCGCAAAGACGATATCTGCTATGCCACCACCAACCGCCAGGAAGCAGTGCGGGATCTGGCGGGTCAGGCAGATCTGGTGCTGGTGGTTGGCTCTAAAAACTCATCAAACTCCAACCGGCTGGCGGAGCTGGCGCAGCGGGTCGGAAAACCGTCTTATCTGATTGATTCTGCGGATGATATTAATCCCGCCTGGCTACGTGATGTGGATACTATCGGCCTGACGGCCGGGGCATCCGCACCGGATGTGCTGGTACAGCAGGTGATCAGCCGTCTTCAGGAACTGGGGGCGGATGAAATCAGTCAGCTCGAGGGGCGTGAGGAAAATATTATCTTTGAAGTCCCGAAAGAGTTACGGGTGGATATCAAAGAAGTCTGACACAGCAAAGCAGAACGCAGGTTCTGCTTTTTTTTGTCTGCAGTCCGGTAAATACAGTTTTACTGATAATCGGCGGGCTGTATTGTGATTTTCTGATGATAGCGGCGGGTAACTGGTAATCCGGCCGGACAGCCGTTAATCTGCTGACATACAGACAGAAAACTGAGGATAACAAATATGGGTAAGTTACGGCTCGCGGTTGCGGGTGCCGGTGGCCGCATGGGACGCCAGCTGATTCAGGCGATTGCACAGAATGATGATGTGGTGCTGGGTGCGGCATTTGAGCGCGAAGGCTCCTCACTCACCGGGACTGATGCCGGTGAACTGGCCGGTACCGGGCGCAATGGCGTGATCCTGACGGCTGATCTGAACAGCCAGAAAGACAATTTCGACATCCTGATTGATTTCACCCGCCCGGAAGGCACCCTGACACATCTGACGTTCTGTACCGCGAACGGCAAAGGGATGATTATCGGCACCACCGGGTTTGATGATGCCGGAAAGGCCGCTATTGCACAGGCTGCGCAGCAAATTCCTGTGGTTTTTGCGGCGAATTTCAGTGTTGGCGTCAATCTGGTGCTGAAACTGCTGGAAAAGGCGGCCAAAGTCATGGGCGACTATACCGATATTGAAATTATTGAAGCGCATCACCGCCATAAAGTGGATGCGCCGTCCGGAACAGCGCTGGCGATGGGAGAATCTATTGCCGGGGCGCTGGGGCGTGACCTGAAGGATTGCGCGGTGTATTGCCGTGAAGGCTATACCGGCGAGCGGGAGCGGAACACTATCGGGTTTGCCACTGTGCGTGCCGGGGACATTGTGGGCGAGCACACAGCGATGTTTGCGGATATCGGCGAGCGTGTTGAAATCAGCCACAAGGCTTCAAGCCGGATGACATTTGCAAATGGCGCGGTTAAGGCAGCAGCCTGGCTGAGTGATAAAAAGAACGGTCTATTCACTATGAAGGATGTGCTTGATCTGGAAAATTTATAATAAAGTATAAATTACAACAGATTGATAAAGCAGTGATATTTTGATTTATCACTGCTTTAACTATTCTTTTTTTATAATTCTTTATCTGACCTATGTTTTTTATCATTATCATCGTTGTTACTCTCTTTTTTATTGCTGTTTTTGCCTTTCTCACCTCTTTTTCCGGCCGTTAGCCTTTTTTTCAGTCATCTCATCAAAAATTCAGCATAAAGCTAATAATGATACTGTTTTATCCCTGTCAGCCAGCCTGTTTTGATCATGATGAGTAAAAAAATATAAAAAAGTCGATTTTCTCTGGACAACTGCCCGTTCGATCTTTAGAATGCGCCGCAATTTGTCAAAATTTGGTTAAATTTCTATTTTGGCATTGCTTTATAGCCCCAAATCTGAATTAATATGCACTAATTGTGATTTATTATTCCTCCGGAGGGTGTTTTGTTTAAGTCAGCAATCCTGGTTCTGCAAGACGGAACCACATTTCACGGACGCGCCATCGGCGCAGAGGGTGCCGTTACCGGCGAAGTTGTTTTTAATACCTCGATGACGGGGTATCAGGAAATTCTCACCGACCCCTCTTATTCCCGCCAGATAGTCACTCTCACTTATCCCCATATTGGTAATACCGGCACTAACAGTGCTGATGAAGAATCCCCGGATGTTTATGCACAAGGCCTCGTTATCCGCGACCTGCCGCTGACCACCAGTAATTTCCGCAGTGAAGAAAGCCTCTCCGAATACCTGAAACACCGCAACGTCGTGGCTATCGCCGATATTGATACCCGCAAACTGACCCGATTACTGCGCGAGAAAGGCGCTCAGAACGGCTGCATCATCGCCGGTGAACACCCGGATGCGGCACTGGCGCTGAAAAATGCACAGAGCTTCAGCGGGCTTAACGGGCTGGATCTGGCGAAAGAAGTCACCACCGCGCAGCCATACAGCTGGACACAGGGCTCCTGGACACTGGACAGCGGCTTACCGGCGGATAAAACAGCGGAAGAGCTGCCGTTTCATGTGGTGGCGTATGACTTCGGTGCTAAACGCAATATTCTGCGTATGCTGGTGGATCGCGGCTGCCGCCTGACCGTCGTACCGGCACAGACCCCGGCGGAAGAGGTGCTGAAAATGGCACCGGACGGTATTTTCCTCTCCAACGGCCCGGGTGATCCGGCACCGTGTGATTATGCGATTGAGGCTATCACCCGTTTCCTGGAAACCGATATTCCGTTGTTCGGCATCTGCCTGGGGCACCAGTTACTGGCACTCGCCAGCGGTGCAAAGACCATCAAAATGAAATTTGGTCACCACGGCGGCAACCACCCGGTTAAAGACATTGAAAATAATGTGGTGATGATTACCGCGCAGAACCACGGTTTTGCGGTGGATGAGGCGACGCTGCCCGCGACACTGCGCGTCACGCATAAATCATTGTTTGACGGCACACTGCAGGGTATTCACCGTAATGATAAGCCTGCATTCAGCTTCCAGGGTCACCCTGAAGCCAGCCCGGGCCCGCACGACGCCGCCCCGCTGTTCGACCACTTTATTGAACTGATGAAAAACGCCCGTCACTGATCAGGAGCAGAAAAATGGCAAAACGTACAGATATCAGCAGCATCCTGATTTTAGGCGCCGGTCCGATTGTTATCGGCCAGGCCTGTGAATTTGACTACTCCGGCGCCCAGGCGTGTAAAGCCCTGCGCGAAGAGGGCTACCGCGTTATCCTCGTTAACTCGAACCCGGCAACCATTATGACCGACCCGGAAATGGCGGATGCGACTTACATCGAGCCGATTCACTGGGAAGTGGTGCGCAAAATCATCGAAAAAGAGCGCCCGGATGCCGTTCTGCCGACCATGGGCGGACAAACCGCGCTGAACTGTGCGCTGGATCTGGAACGTCACGGCGTGCTGGCAGAGTTCGGCGTCGAAATGATTGGCGCGACAGCAGATGCGATTGATAAAGCCGAAGATCGCCGCCGTTTCGATATCGCGATGAAAAAAATCGGTCTGGATACAGCGCGTTCCGGTATCGCACACACCATGGAAGAAGCGTTTGCGGTCGCCGATGATGTCGGTTTCCCGTGCATTATCCGCCCGTCATTCACCATGGGCGGCACCGGCGGCGGTATTGCGTATAACCGTGAAGAATTCGAGGAAATCTGTACCCGCGGCCTGGATCTCTCCCCGACCAACGAACTGCTGATTGATGAATCACTGATTGGCTGGAAAGAGTATGAAATGGAAGTGGTGCGGGACAAAAATGATAACTGCATCATTGTCTGCTCCATCGAAAACTTCGACGCGATGGGGATCCACACCGGTGACTCTATCACTGTTGCCCCTGCACAGACCCTGACCGACAAAGAATACCAAATCATGCGTAACGCCTCGATGGCGGTGCTGCGTGAAATCGGCGTGGAAACCGGCGGCTCCAACGTGCAGTTCTCGGTGAACCCGAAAACCGGTCGTCTGATTGTTATCGAGATGAACCCGCGTGTATCGCGCTCCTCCGCGCTGGCCTCCAAAGCGACCGGCTTCCCGATTGCCAAAATCGCGGCCAAACTGGCAGTCGGCTACACGCTGGATGAACTGTCAAACGACATCACCGGCGGCCTGACACCGGCCTCCTTTGAGCCGTCCATCGACTATGTTGTGACAAAAATCCCGCGCTTTAACTTTGAAAAATTTGCCGGCACCAATGACCGTCTGACCACACAGATGAAATCCGTCGGTGAAGTGATGGCTATCGGCCGCACTCAGCAGGAATCCCTGCAAAAAGCGCTGCGCGGCCTCGAAGTGGGCGCGACCGGTTTTGATCCGAAAGTGAACCTGGACGACCCGGATGCACTGACCCGCATCCGCCGTGAGCTGAAAGAAGCGGGCGGCGAGCGGATCTGGTATATCGCGGACGCATTCCGCGCCGGACTGTCAGTTGACGGCGTATTTAACCTGACCAACGTTGACCGCTGGTTCCTGGTACAGATTGAAGAGCTGGTGCGTCTGGAAGAGCAGGTGGCAGAAGTCGGGATTAACGGCCTGACCCCCGAATTCCTGCGTCACCTGAAACGCAAAGGTTTTGCGGATGCGCGGCTGGCAAAACTGGTCGGTGTGGCGGAAGCTGAAATCCGCAAACTGCGTGACAGCTATCAGCTGTGGCCGGTTTATAAGCGTGTGGATACCTGCGCGGCGGAATTTGCCACTGACACCGCCTATCTCTACTCCACCTATGAAGAAGAGTGTGAAGCGCAGCCGAACAACGACAAACCGAAAATTATGGTACTCGGCGGCGGGCCGAACCGTATCGGCCAGGGCATTGAGTTTGACTACTGCTGCGTACACGCGGCGATGGCGCTGCGTGAAGACGGCTACGAAACCATCATGGTCAACTGCAACCCGGAAACGGTTTCCACTGACTACGACACTTCTGACCGCCTCTATTTCGAGCCGGTGACGCTGGAAGATGTGCTGGAAATCGTGCGTGTCGAAAAACCGGCGGGTGTGATTGTTCAGTACGGCGGCCAGACTCCGCTGAAACTGGCGCGCAGCCTGGAAGCGGCCGGTGTGCCGGTTATCGGTACCAGCCCGGATGCGATTGACCGCGCGGAAGACCGCGAGCGTTTCCAGCAGGCGGTCGTCCGCCTCGGCCTGAAACAACCGGCAAACGCCACCGTCTCTAATATTGAGCAGGCGGTTGAGCGGGCAAAAGAAATTGGTTATCCGCTGGTGGTGCGTCCTTCTTATGTGCTGGGCGGCCGCGCGATGGAAATCGTCTGCGACGAAACCGACCTGCGCCGTTACTTCCAGAATGCAGTCAGTGTCTCCAATGACGCGCCGGTACTGCTTGACCGCTTCCTCGACGATGCGATTGAGGTGGATGTCGATGCTATCTGCGACGGCGAACAGGTGCTGATTGGCGGCATTATGGAGCACATCGAACAGGCGGGGGTTCACTCTGGGGATTCTGCCTGCTCGTTACCGGCTTACACGCTGAGTCAGGAAATCCAGGATGTGATGCGCGACCAGGTGAGAAAACTGGCGATGGAACTGCGCGTGCGCGGTCTGATGAACACCCAGTTTGCGGTCAAAGACAACGAAGTGTATCTGATTGAAGTTAACCCGCGTGCGGCGCGTACGGTGCCGTTTGTCTCCAAAGCCACCGGGGTGCCGCTGGCGAAAGTCGCAGCGCGCGTGATGGCCGGTCAGACACTGGCGCAGCAGGGTGTGACAAAAGAAGTCATCCCGCCGTACTACTCGGTGAAAGAAGTGGTGCTGCCATTCAACAAATTCCCGGGCGTTGACCCGATTTTAGGGCCGGAAATGCGCTCTACCGGGGAAGTGATGGGCGTGGGACGCACCTTTGCGGAAGCCTTTGCCAAAGCCATGCTCGGCAGCTCTTCCTCACTGAAGAAGAAAGGCCGTGCGCTGCTCTCTGTCCGCGAAGGTGATAAAGCGCGGGTGGTGGATCTGGCGGCAAAACTGCTGAAACAGGGTTTTGAGCTGGATGCGACACACGGTACTGCGATTGTGCTGGGTGAGGCGGGTATTAACCCGCGCCTGGTGAATAAGGTGCACGAAGGTCGCCCTCACATTCAGGACAGAATTAAAAACGGCGAATACGATTACATTGTGAATACCACCGCCGGTCGTCAGGCGATTGAGGATTCCAAAGTGATCCGCCGCAGCGCCCTGCAATATAAAGTGCATTACGACACCACCATGAACGGCGGCTTTGCCACCACACTGTCTCTGAATATGGATCCGACAGAGAGAGTGATTTCAGTACAGGAAATGCACAGCCTGATTAAAGATAAATAATCACGTTTGTTAAAATAAAAAATCCGCTGCGGCGGATTTTTTATTTCTCCGGAAAAACGATTCGATTCTCTTCTGTTAAAATAATTACCTAACTATATTTTTTGCTTTTTTTTGTGTTTATGTTTTGTTTATTCTTTCTCTGCGGTAATGCAGGTATATTTTTTCAAATCCTGTTTTATCTATATTGAGAGTTAATGAATGAAAAAAAATTTAATTTCCCTGCTTATCATGCTGCCTTTTTCATATGCGAACGCTGATGATAACAGCAACTACTATTATGCAAGAACACTTGTTGATTTATCTGAATATAAAAAAGTTACTGAAGACGAGATTCCGGTATTAGTACCGGAAACCAGTACTAAATTATATTTTGTAGAAAATAATTATCAGCCATTGATTACATCTGAAATTAAAAATGAGTATGACCGCAGTGCGGGTATTTCAGAAGTTATTCAAACATATAATTACTTAAATGACAAAATTAATCATACACTGAACAGTGTTACGGAGATACAGAGTAATTCCCCTGTTTATAATCAGTCATTATCTCAAACTATTGATGAATTTAATAGTGACATGAAAAATATACAGGATGCTAATGAAAAACAGGATACTAAGCTGGAGAAACTGGGGGCGGCAGCCCTGTCTGCTGAAGTTAAAATCAATGAGATAAATGAGACAATATCACCGGTATTCAATGAGATATCTCAGTTAAAACAGGATGCAGACAGTATCAAAATACAGAGTGAATCTGTCATTTTATCTGTGGGTGAACTGCATACGGATATCTCAGCCGTTCAGACTGTGAATAAAGAACAGGATGATCAACTCGAAGAACTTCATTCGGAAAATAAAAACATAAGAAATAATATCAATTCTCTGATTGAACGAGCGATCCCTGCCGATAATGCAATTTATCAGTTAAAACAAGATAGTAAGAAGAATGAGCAGGAAATTAATAATCTGGAATCAGCTATCGAACTGACAGATGAAGTGAATTTTTCACAGGGTAACGAAATTCAGCAACAGGGAAAAATGATCTCTGAACTGAAAGCCGATTCAGACAAGCTGACAACAGATTTAAAAGATGTTCGCAAAAAGAGTAATACGACAACCAATGTGGCTAATGCTAACAGAAGAGATATTGATAAACATGCGACCAAAATTGATAAAAATACCCTCGATATCCTGAAGAACCGCCAGGATCTGCGTTCACTGGAAAATGATTTACGTGAAACCAACGAGCGCCTTGATAACGGTCTGGCGGCCAGTGCCGCACTGAACGGTCTGTTCCAGCCGTACGGTGTCGGTAAACTGAATATCACTGCGGCGATGGGCGGATACCAGTCCACTCAGGCAGTCGCAGTGGGAACCGGTTACCGGTTCAACGAGAACATCGCTGTGAAGACTGGTGTCGCATACACCGGTTCGAACGATGTGATGTACAACATGGCTTTTAACCTTGAATGGTAATGCTGTGTTATGGTGACTGAAAGGTCATGTTTCATATACTCCTCCTTTCATATTGGCGTTTGAATTTATTTTTAATAAATAGCGAATTAATTATATTGATGACAGCAAGGCTGAAATTTGGATAATTAATCCTGCTATATTTGCCATGCTTTGGGAAATACATATTGCGTTCGTGTATTTCCCCTTTTTTATTTATGAATTATTTGTTTATTGAATGGTCATTTGAAAAGTAGTTATAAAATAAATAAAAACCACCTGTATAATTTATACAGATGGCTTTCAGACAGTAACTAACTTAATTAAATTCTTTTGGATCCGGCCCTAAGCGGGTACCTGAATCGAGAGACTGAATCTGTGAGAGTTCTTCTTTCTCCAGACGGAAATCAAAGACATCAAAGTTTTCATGAATCCGCGAAGGGGTGACTGATTTCGGTATCACAATCAGCCCGCGATCCAGATGCCAGCGAATCACTATCTGTGCTGGTGTTTTCTGGTATTTCGCCGCTAATGCCTGAATGATATCAGTATCAAAAACGCCTTCGCCGCCCTGTGCCAGCGGGCTCCAGGATTCAGTGTGAATGGAATGGGTCGCATTCCAGGCCTGAAGCTCGCGCTGTTGCAGCAGAGGATGCAGTTCTATCTGATTGAGTACCGGTGCCACGCCGGTTTTGTGGATAATGCGCTGCAAATGGCCGATATCAAAATTACAGACACCGATACTGCGGGTCAGTCCGGATTTCTGTAATTCAATCAACTGCTCCCAGGCGGAGACATAATGGTCTTCTGCCGGTGCGGGCCAGTGGATCAGATACAAATCCACATAATCGAGCTGTAACTTTTTCAGGCTCGCTTCCAGCGCCTTACCGGCATGTTGCTGATCGCTGTTCCACAGTTTGGTGGTGATAAACAACTCGTCGCGGGGAACGGTGGTCGCTTTCAGTCCTTCACCGACACCTTCCTCGTTCTGATAAATCGCGGCAGTATCAATCAGCCGGTAACCGGTTTCGAGTGCGGTCTGCACAGCAGAGCCGACCACGTCGTTCCCGGCTTTCCAGACACCCAGCCCCAGTTGCGGCATTAAGTGTCCGTCAGATAAGGTAACTAATGCAGGTTTGTTCATGTGGCCTCCAATCAGTGTTTATGGTGTATCAGACGGCAGCCCGGTAGATCCGTTCACTGACTTCCGGTGTGATGTCCTGGTGTTCACCCAGGGCAGTCTGGCCGTGTTCAGTAAGCTTGGCAACCAGTTTGGGAATGCCGCTGTCATCAATCTGATAATCAGAGAAACGGGTTTTTATGCCCAGCTCTTCAAAGAAAACGCGGGTTGCTTCAATGGCGCACTCAATCCGGCTCTCTTCAGAACCGTCTGTCAGATGCCAGACACGCTCAGCGTACTGTAATAATTTTTCGCGCTTGGTTTTGCGTTTTTCCCGCAGCAGTGCCGGTAACACAATCGCCAGTGTCTGCGCGTGATCCAGTCCGTACAGCGCAGTAATTTCATGGCCCAGTGCGTGGGTTGCCCAGTCCTGCGGCACACCGGCACCAATCAGCCCGCTCAGCGCCTGGGTGGCGGCCCACATCACATTGGCACGGCTGTCATAATCCTCCGGATTTGCCAGTACTTTCGGGCCTTCCTCAATCAGTGTCAGCAGAATACCTTCTGCAAACCGGTCCTGAATTTTGGCATTCACCGGATACGTCAGATACTGCTCGAGGGTGTGAATAAAGGCATCAACCACGCCGTTGGCTGTCTGGCGCGGCGGCAGGGTGTAAGTGGTCTGCGGATCAAGAATGGCGCACTTCGGATGCACCAGCGGGTGACCGAATGATTGCTTATCTCCGGTTTCACGGCGGCTGACCACAGAAAAACAGTTGGTTTCAGAACCGGTGGCCGGAAGTGTCAGCACACAGGCAATCGGCAGTGCACTGCGGATATTGCGGCCTCCGGTAGTGATGATATCCCACGGGTCGCCCGGATAATCCACCGCAGCAGCAATAAACTTGGTGCCGTCGATAACAGACCCGCCGCCGACCGCCAGCAGATAGCTGATGTCATGCTCACGGATATACGCAATCGCTTTTACCAGCGTTTCATAGGCCGGGTTCGGCTCGATACCTGAAAATTCATGAACATCATAACCGTCCAGGGCAGCCAGTACCTGCTCGTAAACACCGTTACGCTTAATACTGCCGCCGCCGTACAGCATCAGCACTTTGGCATCTTTCGGGATTTCACTGCTGAGTTTGGCGATTTGGCCTTTGCCGAAACGAATTTTTGTCGGGGTGAAAAGAGTGAAGTTGTTCATTATTTCTCCGGGTAAGATTAGGAAAAATGAAGCGGATAACCATTAAGTGTAGTGTAAATCAGGGCGGGTGTTGTGGCGAACCGGATTGTGCTTTCCGGCACACCGGCAGCAAAAAGGCTCCCGCAGGAGCCCTTATCTTATTTCTTATAGGTGCGGTGACGTCTGCGGTTGAGCAGGGCGCGGCGTCTGCGGTAGTGGCGGATCAACAGATACAGGGATGCCGCGATACCGACAATCAGGAAAAAGACCGGGATCAGCAGCAGTGCGGTCATTACGGTTTTTTCGTGTGCTTTGACAAACGGGATCTGATTGAGCACATAACCGAAGGTGGTAATAATTGCCACCCAGAGGAATCCGCTCAGCCAGTTAAAGAACTGGAAACGGCGGTTCGGCAGTGTGGAGAGCCCGGCCAGCATCGGCAGCAGAGTACGGACAAAACCGAGAAAACGGCCGATCAGCAGGGCATACAGGCCGTGGCGGTTAAACAGCACTTCGGCTTTCTGATGATAATTTTTCGGGATCTGCGTCATCCAGCGCCTGACGGTTTTGGTATCACTCAGCCAGCGCCCCTGAACAAAACCCAGCCAACTGCCGATACCGGCGGCGGCGGTCAGAATGGCCAGTGTCGGCAGGAAATCCATCACGCCTTTCGCAATCAGTGCGCCTGACAAAATAAGCAGGGTATCCCCGGGCAGAAACGCAGTGGGCAGAATGCCGTTCTCCAGCACAATGACAGTGAAGAGGATAGCGTAAACCAGCCAGAGGACTTCGGGATTAGAGAGTGTGGCAAAATCGTGAGACCAGAGCGCACTCACAATCTCTGATAAACTAGACATTAGATTTCCTGTAAAACGAGATCCGGAACAACGGTACAGACAGTGTATCGCAAAAATTGTTCACTCGTTTGATTTGATCGGGTTTTTCTTCCGATTCACTGACGGTATAAAGTCAGGTTGGTGAATCATGTCCCTGCGTGTGTTTTTTGTGCGTTTTATCTGTGGTGATCCCGGATGGATGACTGAAAACCCTTAGCATTCCGTGTGAAATTTTCCGCCGGAATCGCATTTTTTGGTAAACGGTAATGATAATTACTATCAAATTACTCAGGGTTTGGTATGATCAGCGGGTTTCGTTTTTTGGGTAGCGATGAATAACACGATTTATTTTTTGCTGAGAAAGAGTTCATAACAAAAGAGAGTTGAAGGCCAACTGATGCGTAATTTGACCGTTTCTGTGCTATTGGCATTATGTTTAACCGGCAGTGCATTCGCAGATACCACTGCAGCTGTCACACCAGCGACAACAACACCTGTCACCGCGCCGGCAGCAACCGCCGGTCAGCCTGCTCAGACGCCTGAACAACCGGCGGTCCCGGTATCCGCAACAGAGGTTCCTGTTCAGGAAATCAGCGCAGCACCGGCAGACGGTAACCGTGGCTTTGCGGCGGAATTGTCCGTAATTTCCATGTATCAGGGCGCGGATGTTATCGTTAAATCGGTTATGATCGGCCTTATTATCGCCTCAGTGATTACCTGGTCCATTTTCTTTGCCAAGGGCGCTGATCTTATCGCTTCCCGCCGTCGTATCCGCCGTGAAGCGGCAGCAATCAAAGATGCCCGCTCGCTGGATGAAGCGGCAGCCATCGCCGATACATTCGGGAAAAAGAGTGTCACCCGGATGCTGGTGCTTGATGCCGTCAATGAGCGGACTGCATCAGAAAAAAGCCGTGATCTGAGCGGCATCAAAGACCGTGTGACATTCCGCCAGGAGCGTATCGTTGCCGGTGTTGCCCGTCATATGGGACGCGGTAACGGCTATCTGGCCACTATCGGGGCTATTTCACCGTTTGTCGGCCTGTTTGGTACCGTATGGGGTATCATGAACAGCTTTATCGGTATCGCCCACTCACAGACCACCAACCTCGCGGTTGTGGCACCCGGGATTGCAGAAGCACTGCTGGCAACGGCACTGGGGCTGGTCGCGGCAATTCCTGCGGTCGTTATCTACAACATCTTTGCCCGTATGATTTCCGCTTACCGTGGTGACCTGGGTGATACCGCAGCACACACTATTTTATGGCTGGGCCGTGATCTCGACCTGGCAGACAGCAAAGCAGGGTAATATCTGATGGCAATGCGTCTTAACGAAGAGTCGGATGACAGCGGCGAATTGCATGAAATTAACGTCACACCTTTTATTGATGTGATGTTGGTTCTGCTGATCATCTTTATGGTAGCCGCACCGCTGGCGACTGTTGATATTAAAGTAAATCTGCCGGCCTCAACGGCAAAACCACAGCCGCGTCCGGAAAAACCGGTCTTCCTGACGGTGAAAGCGGATAACCAGCTGCTGGTGGGCGAGCAGGAAGTCACAAAAGAAACACTGGCTCAGATCCTGGATCAGACCACGGAATCCAATAAGGAAACCACGATCTTCTTCCAGGCAGATAAAACGGTCGATTATGAAACGCTGATGGGCATTATGGATGCTCTGCGCAAAGCGGGATATCTGAAAGTCGGGTTAGTGGGTATGGAGTCTGCGGAGAAATAATTATCCGCAGCCTGAAATGAAAAAAGCCGTTCATGATGAACGGCTTTTTTGTTGCCAGCCTCTGATGGCCTCAGCGCGGCGGTGGGTGAGTTCCGCTTTGATGTCCGCGCCTTTAAAACCGGCCTCAATCACCGGTTTGACGGCAACCTGCTGTGCAAGCGCGAAGGCCTCAGCCAGTAACTGCCCCTGCGGATAATCTGCTGCGTCCGGCGCTATCCGGCTGCGGTAATCCGCTTCGCAAAGGATAGCCAGCTGTGTAATGCGCTCCGGCTTGCGCCAGGCATCCAGTGAATCAAACAGGGTGATGATATTGTCTGCAGTCAGATGGCTGATGTCATGAACAGTCCGGAAATCACGGGTGGCAAGCAGAGCCAGATCCCGTGCCGGGTTCGGCACCCGCAGGCGCTCAGACATCTTCTGAATTGCGGCGGTTCCCTCTGCGATACTGTGACCGCTCAGGTAAAGACACAGCGCGGCAAAGCGGATATCAGTGCTGTCAGTCAGAAGCACTGTCCGGCGCAGGAGTGCGGCGGTCAGGATGTCATAGCTTGTCTGCCCGTCAGTGGCGCTGAACAGGGCTTCCAGCTCCGGAAACAGCACCGCCAGCGCACCGCAATCACGCAGTACCGCAAAATAGATATCCGGGCACGGGCTGTTCAGGGCTTTTTCTGTCTCTTTCCAGACCCGCTCCGCCGTCAGATGGGCAAGCTCTCCCTGCTGTGTGATAGCAGACATCAGCGCAAGGGTTTCCGGTGCAATAACAAATCCCTGCGGGGCGAAACGGGCAGCAAAGCGTGCCACGCGCAGCACGCGCAGCGGATCTTCCGTAAACGCCGCAGAAACATGGCGGAGCACCCGGTTTTTCAGGTCATCTGCCCCGTGATACGGGTCATGCAGTGTGCCGTCAGCCGATTGGGCAATAGCATTGATGGTCAGATCCCGGCGCTGTAAATCGTCTTCCAGCGTGACATCCGGCGCACTGTAACAGGCAAATCCTGTGTATCCGGCCCCGGTTTTCCGCTCTGTCCGCGCCAGCGCATACTCCTCCCGGGTATCCGGATGGAGAAATACCGGGAAATCACGCCCGACCTGCTGATAGCCGCGCGCCAGCATCATCTCCGGGGTGGCACCGACAACCACCCAGTCTCTGTCCGAGACAGGCAGACCCAGCAGGGCATCGCGGACTGCGCCGCCGACCAGATAAATATCCACGCGTTTCTCCGTACTGCGGTTACTGTGAGGCTCAGTTCATCCAGCGATCTTTTTTCTTGCGGCGCGGGATCATATGCGGCAGCAGCAGACCCAGCAGCAGACCGGCACCGGCTACACCGCCGCCGTACATAAACCATTGCAGGATAATATCGCGCTGTTTGTCATCTAACTGCACGCTGATGGCATCCAGTTTTTTCTTTGCGACCACAACCTGATTACGCAGGCTGTCATTCTCTTTTTTCAGGTTATTAATGATATCATCACTGGCGGCCACACGGTTTTGCATGTCAGCCGTTTTGTCGTTCCAGGTGCCGTCGATATTGGCGAGTTTGCCGCGCAGGGTTTTAATTTCTTCTTCCATGGCCGGTACGCGTTCTTTCAGGCTCGGCGTGGTGCTCAGCAGCTCTTTCGGTAACCAGACATCGCGGTTTTTGCTGTCACGGACACGGACAAAACCACTCTCATTATTCACATCAAGAACGGTGACTTTTTCTCCGGAATTGAGTGAACCGGCAATGCGGTAGCGGTTGCTCGGGCCGCTGTGAACATAGGTGGAGAGGTCATCAGAGACATAACGGATTTCTTCAGCATGGGCGGTAATGCTGACGGTTGCTGCAAACAGCAAAGGGAGTAAGGCGAGTTTTTTCATCGTCATAAGCTTTATCAATCGTTGGTTATGAATAGCATACTAATGAGTTAAGTGTGCGGGTGCAAACGTTAAACAGCCATGAGATTACTCTTAACAACGGAATAAATGACGGGATAAAGTGGATAAACAGCGAAAAATCCGGCTATTTATAACAAATGAGTGTCATCTTTATCATGAATACAGGGTCAGACTGACGATAAATAACGGTATAAGATTACGGGAATGTCTATGAGCGATTACGAAACAGAACTGAAATTTGCGGTAAAACCGGAAGCCATCACAGCGGTGATCGCTGCGCTGACCGCCTTTCCTCATCAGCATTTCCGTGCTGTCCGCCTGACCAACAGCTATTTTGAAACAGCTGACGACACACTGCGGCAGTGGGATATGGGACTGCGGATCCGGGGATGTGATACCGAATATGAAATGACCCTGAAAACGGCCGGAAATGATATCGGCGGTTTACATCAGCGTCCTGAATATAATATTCCGCTCTCCCGCCCGGAACTGGATTTAGCGGCGCTGCCTGCGGATGTCTGGCCGCCGGAAACGGATGTTGCGGCGCTGCAGTCATCACTGCGCGCCCGTTTTACCACGGATTTCGCCCGTGAAAAGTGGCTGCTGACAGTCAATCACAGTGTGGTGGAAGCGGTGCTGGATCAGGGCAGTGTGGTTGCCGGAGAGGCAGAAAGCTCTATCTGTGAATTTGAGATGGAGCTGAAAGAGGGGGCTGCCGCTGATTTGCTGACAGCCGCCAAAGCCCTGGCGGAATTGCCGGGGCTGCGCCTTGCCGGGCGCAGCAAAGCGGCACGCGGTTACTGGCTGGCTCAGGGAGCCCCGGTACCGGAACTGCCTGAGCTGTTCACAGAGTGGGATCCGCAGACCCCGCTGACGGATGTGGTTGTCCGTCTGATCAAACAGTGGCAGAGCCTGGAAGAAGCCTGGCTGCTGGATGCGGACGGCGCATTACCGGCATTGCAGCAAACCCTTTCTCTGCTGCTGACACTGGCAGACCACTATCCCGGCGCAGTGCCTGATTTTGTCCGTGACTGCCCGCTGCCGGAGGTGGTATCGGCACTGGCGGAAGCGGATGCAAAATCTGCGGATGTCTGTTTCAGTCCGGTATGGTTGCAGTGTAAACTGGCTTTCACGCAATGGGTTTTCGCACTGTGGATGGCGGCGCCTGCCATGCCGTAACCGGGTGCAGAGCTGTTATGTGAATCTGATAACAAAAGGAACATTGATGCTGCCGCTGACCCCGATACTCCGGCAAGCCGCTGAGCGGGTAACCGCCCGGCTTGATACCGGACTGGTGCCGTACTCTGAACAGGAAGCGCTGATTTTTGCCGGCAGTGATTTTGTGGCGGAGCAGTGTATCCGCCACCCGGACTGGCTCTCCGCCCTCCGCGACACCCCACCGCAGCCGGATGAATGGCAGGATTACGCCGCCCGGCTGACGGAGATGATGGCGGATGCCGCACAGGAAGAGGATGTGATGCGGGTGCTGCGCCTGTTCCGTTATCAGATGCTGATGCGCATTGCTGTCATGCAGATCCTGCGCCGGAGCACCACAGAAGAGACGCTGCGTCAGCTCAGTGAACTGGCGGAAGTGCTGATTATCGCCGCCCGTGACTGGCTTTATCAGTGCTGTTGTGCGGACTGGGGCACACCCTGTTCGGCAGACGGCAGCGCAATGCCGCTTCTGATCCTCGGGATGGGGAAACTGGGCGGTGGCGAGCTGAATTTCTCCTCCGATATTGATCTTATTTTTGCTTATCCGGAAAACGGTGTCACGCAGGGTGGCCGCCGCGAGCTGGAAAACGCACAGTTCTTTACCCGCCTGGGACAAAAAATTATCAGAATGCTGGATCACGCCACAGCGGACGGTTTCGTCTACCGCGTAGATATGCGCCTGCGGCCGTTCGGTGACAGCGGGCCGCTGGTGTTCAGCTTCTCCGCCCTGGAAGATTATTATCAGGAACAGGGGCGCGACTGGGAGCGCTATGCGATGGTCAAAGCGCGTATCCTCGGCCGTGATGATTCCGCGTACAGTGAGACGCTGCGCCGGATGCTGCGCCCGTTTGTTTACCGCCGCTATATTGATTTCAGTGTGATCCAGTCTCTGCGCAATATGAAAGGTATGATTGGCCGCGAAGTCCGGCGGCGCGGGCTGACCAACAATATTAAACTCGGTGCCGGTGGCATCCGGGAAGTGGAATTTATCACCCAGGTCTTTCAGCTGATCCGCGGCGGACGTGAGCCGGGATTACAGACACAATCCCTGCATGCGGCGCTGGCGGAAATCGCCCGTCTGGGGCTGCTCGGTGAGGAGCAGGTCGCGCAGTTGCTGGATGCTTACACGTATCTGCGGCGGCTGGAAAATCTGCTGCAGGCCATTAATGACAGCCAGACACAGACGCTGCCGGATTCACCGTTGGATCAGGCGCGGCTGGCACAGGGGATGGATGCCGCTTCGTGGGCGGATCTGGAAACGGTGCTGAACAGTAAAATGGCGGCAGTGCACCAGATTTTTACCGATCTTATCGGCGAGGATGATGAGGAAAGTGAGGATGAAACTGCCTTACAGCCGTTTATCTCGTTGTGGGAGAGTGAGCCGGAACTGACTGATATCACCTCTCTGTTTTCCCTGAATGAAGAAGATGCCGCACAGTTTCTTACCGGTTTACAGGGGTTCCGGCAGGATCTCGGCAAACGGACCATCGGGCCGCGCGGACGGGATGTGCTGGATCATCTGCTGCCCAAACTGCTGGCGAAGCTGGTGTCCCAGCCGGATGCACAGCGGGTGTTACAGCGCCTGACGCCGCTGTTGCTCAGCATTGTCAGCCGGACAACCTATCTGGAGCTGCTGCTGGAATCCGATGTGGTACTGACCCATGTGGTGCGGTTGTGTGCGGCATCCCCGATGATTGCCGTGCAGCTGGCGCGCCATCCGCTGCTGCTTGATGAGCTGCTGGATCCGGCCTCACTCTACCAGCCGCTGCCGCTGAATGCGTACCGTGATGAGCTGCGTCAGTATCTGATGCGGGTTCCGGAGGACGATGAGGAGCAGCAGCTTGAGGCACTGCGCCAGTTTAAACAGGCACAGTTGTTGCGGATAGCGGCGGAAGATATCACCGGCGTGCTGCCGGTAATGAAAGTGAGTGATCACCTTACCTGGCTGGCAGAAGCAATGATCGGTGCTGTGGTGCAGCAGGCGTGGGGGCAGATGGTCAGACGCTATGGTGAACCTGCGCATCTGACCCGCGACGGGGATAAAGGTTTTGCGGTGATTGGTTACGGCAAGCTGGGCGGCTGGGAGCTGGGCTACAGCTCTGATCTCGACCTGGTGTTTTTGCTGGATTGCCCGGAAGGCACACAAACCACCGGCCCGCGTGAAATCGACGCGCGGCAGTTCTATCTGCGGCTGGCGCAGCGCATTATGCATCTGTTCAGCACCCGCACATCATCCGGCGTGCTGTATGAGGTGGATGCCCGTCTGCGGCCATCCGGGGAAGCCGGGATGCTGGTCAGCACGCTGGAGGCATTTGCGGATTACCAGCAGAACAGCGCCTGGACCTGGGAGCATCAGGCTCTGATCCGTGCCCGTCAGGTGTACGGCGATGAGGCGATTGCTGCCCGTTTTGACAGCATCCGCCGTGATATTCTGTGCCGTCAGCGTGATAACGCACAGCTGAAACTGGATGTCCGTGAGATGCGCGAAAAAATGTATCAGCATCTCGGCAGCCGTGATGACAGCGTGTTTAACATCAAAACTGATCCGGGCGGGATCACGGACATTGAATTTATCGCTCAGTATCTGGTACTGCGTTTTGCACCGGAGAATAAAGCGCTGATCCGCTGGTCTGATAATGTCCGGATTTTTGAGCTGATGGCTAATTATGATGTGATGCCGGAAGAGGAGTCACTGCGGCTGACTGCGGCCTATATTATGATGCGCGACAGGCTGCATCATCTTTCTTTGCAGGATAAATCCGGCGTGGTGCCGCTGACGGAATTTGCCGCTGAGCGCGAATTTGTCCGCGCCCGCTGGCAGCACTGGCTCGGGGAATAAGCACCGGTTGCCGCACGCGGATTTTCTGTCCGGCGGCCAGTTTGTGATATTATCAGCAATAATTTCGTTATTCATAAGGTGGAGCAGGGAATGAAAGTAACACTCCCGGATTTTCAGAATGCCGCAGTTTTAGTCGTCGGTGATGTGATGTTAGACCGTTACTGGCACGGGCCGACCAGCCGGATCTCCCCGGAAGCCCCGGTACCGGTGGTGAAAGTCACTGAAATTGAAGAGCGTCCCGGCGGTGCGGCAAACGTGGCCATGAATATCGCGTCTCTGGGGGCAAATTCCCGCCTCGTGGGGCTGACCGGTATTGATGACGCCGCCCGTGCACTGACCGAGCGCCTGAATGATGTGAAAGTCCGCTGTGATTTTGTCGGCCTGCCGACACACCCGACGATCACCAAGCTGCGCGTGTTATCCCGCAGCCAGCAGCTGATCCGCCTGGATTTTGAAGAAGGTTTTTCGGATGTAGATCCGCAGCCGATGCTTGAGCGTATCGCACAGGCGCTGCCGCACATCGGCGCGCTGGTGCTGTCTGATTACGCCAAAGGCGCACTGGCGCATGTGGAAGAGATGATCGCGCTGGCCCGCAAATCCGGTGTACCGATTCTGATCGACCCGAAAGGCACCGATTTTGCCCGTTATCGCGGCGCAACCTTACTGACGCCGAATATGTCAGAGTTTGAGGCTGTGGCCGGGAAATGCACCGATAATGCGGATATCGAAGAAAAAGGCCTGAAAGTTATCCGTGATTTCGATTTGCAGGCACTGCTGGTGACCCGCTCCGAGCAGGGCATGAGCCTGCTGCGTCCGGGACAGCCTGCCCTGCATCTGCCGACACAGGCGCAGGAAGTGTTTGATGTGACCGGTGCCGGGGACACGGTAATCGGTGTGCTGGCAACCTCGCTGGCCGCCGGGAAAACCCTGGACGAATCCTGTGCGCTGGCCAATGCCGCTGCAGGTGTGGTGGTCGGTAAGCTGGGGACATCCACCGTATCGCCGGTTGAACTGGAAAATGCCGTACGCGGCCGCAGCGATAACGGCTTTGGTGTGATGACCGAAGCAGAGCTGCATCAGGCGGTGGCGGATGCCCGTCAGCGCGGCGAGAAAGTGGTGATGACCAACGGCTGTTTCGACATTCTGCACGCCGGACACGTCTCTTATCTTGCCAACGCCCGCAAACTGGGTGACCGCCTGATTGTGGCGGTAAACAGTGATGCTTCCACCAAACGTCTGAAAGGCGAAAGCCGTCCGGTCAACCCGCTGGATCAGCGGATGATTGTACTCGGTGCGCTGGGTGCCGTGGACTGGGTGGTGCCGTTTGAGGAAGATACGCCGCAGCGTCTGATCGCTTCTGTTCTGCCGGATGTGCTGGTTAAGGGCGGGGATTACCGTCCGGAAGAGATCGCCGGCAGTGAGGAAGTGTGGGCCGCAGGCGGGGAAGTGAAAGTCCTCAATTTTGAGGATGGCATTTCCACCACCAATATCATCAATACGATCAATAAATCAAAGTAACCGGCTGATTATGCAGGAGATACGCACGGCGTATCTCCTGTTGTCATTACTCGCCGCCTTTTTCCGCCAGGCGCGCTTCCAGCTCTGCCAGACGTTTTTCCATCTGCGACAGTTTTTCGCGGGTGCGCAGCAGCACCTGAGTCTGCACATCAAACTCTTCGCGGTTGACTAAATCCAGCTTGCCGAGCTGTGACTGTAAAATGGCACGCATCTTTTTATCGATATCCGCTCCGATCTCCCGCACACCTTTCGGCAGCGCGCTTTGCAGCTGTGTGGCAATCTGTTCAATTTTTTTCGGGTCAATCATGATTTTTCCTTTCTGAGCCGGAGGATCGTTATGCCGCAAATAGTAACCTGTTACGGGATTCTGAACCAGTCTGAGTTCTCATTTTGAGCCCCCGGTAAAAATAACCACTGGCCGGGCTCACTCGTTGGGGGTATAGTAACTCTGCTATCTCAGGGCGGGGTGAAAGTCCCCACCGGCGGTAAACATTCCATTGCGAATGAAGCCCGCGAGCGCTTCACTACGGTGAAGGTCAGCAGATCCGGTGTAATTCCGGGGCCGACGGTTATAGTCCGGATGGGAGAGAGTCAGCATCAGCCGGGCAATATCCGCCCGTCCGATCGCATATCATCAATTATCTGCACAGGTAAAAACCTGTTGCGGCATGGTTTTATGACATGGCGTTATGATATGTATGCAACTCCTAAGATGCCCTGGTTCTGGTAATCATTTTTAATTACGATGAGGTTTATTTACCATGAATCAGACGCTGTTATCAGATTACGGCAATCCGATTGAACGTGCAGAACGTGCCATTGAAGCTATCCGTCAGGGACGGGGGGTAATGGTACTCGATGATGAAAACCGCGAAAACGAAGGCGACATGGTGTTCGCCGCCGAAACCATCACCGTTGAGCAGATGGCACTGACCATCCGTCACGGCAGCGGTATTGTGTGCCTGTGCCTGACTGACGAACGCCGTCAGCAGCTTGAGCTGCCGATGATGGTGGAGAACAACTCCAGCCAGTTCAAAACCGGCTTTACCGTCACGATTGAAGCCGCTCACGGTGTGACCACCGGGGTATCTGCGGCTGACCGCGTCACCACCATCCGCGCTGCGGTGGCTGATGGCGCTGTTCCGGCGGATCTGAACCGTCCCGGCCACGTATTCCCGCTGCGCGCGCAGAACGGTGGTGTGTTAACCCGCCGCGGTCATACCGAAGCCTCTGTTGACCTGGCGACACTCGCCGGTCTGAAGCCGTACGGTGTGCTGTGTGAACTGACCAACGATGACGGCTCAATGGCCCGTGCACCGGAAGTGATTGTGTTTGCAAAAGCCCATGATATGCCGGTTGTGACTATTGATGACCTGGTGCAGTACCGTGAGCAGTTAATGGCGAAAGCGGGCTGACATCACTGACAGGGTCAGTAACTGAACAAGACTGAAATCCTGAGAATGCCGCTGCTGACACAGCGGCATTTTTGTATCCGCACTCCTGTCATATTTTTTGAATAACTTCATCATGATTACCCTGCGTGATAAATCCCGGAATGGCATACACTGATCTCAGTGAACAATTTTTGTGTGAGGTCAGCAATGAAACGATTACCGGCTCTGTTTGCGGGTCACGGCAGCCCGATGAATGTCCTGGAAACCAACCGTTATACCGAAACCTGGCGGCAACTGGGAGAGGAGATACCGCGTCCGTCCGCCATTCTGGTGATTTCCGCGCACTGGTATACACAGGGGGCGTGGCTGACATCTGCCGCACACCCGCGCACCATCCATGATTTTCGCGGTTTTCCGCCTGCGCTGCATGAAACGGAATATCCGGCTCCCGGATCATCTGCGCTGGTGGCGCGGGTAAAAGATCTGCTCAGTGATGATAATATCGGGGAAGATCACGGTGAGTGGGGGTTAGATCACGGCAGCTGGGGGATCTTAGTGAAAATGTATCCGGATGCGGATATTCCGGTGGTGCAGCTCAGCCTTGACGGCAGCAAACCGGCACAGTGGCATTATGATACCGGCCGTAAACTGGCGGCGCTGCGTGATGAAGGTGTGCTGGTGCTCGGCAGCGGTAATGTGGTGCATAATCTGCGTGAGATGGACTGGCAGAATGCGCAGGCCGAACCGTATCCGTGGGCAGTGAGTTTTAATAATTTTGTGCGTGATAACCTGGAGAGCGACGCCCGGCCGCATCCGCTGGTGAATGCACTTGAGCGCGAAGACGGAAAACGGTCGAATCCGTCACCGGAACATTATCTGCCGCTGCTCTATATTCTCGGTATGCGGCAGGGCAGCGAGCCGGTCACCGTACCGGTAGATGGTATTGAATCCGGCTCACTGAGTATGCTGACAGTCAAAGTCGGCTGACGATTTCTTTTGTCATAAAAAATCCCCGGGACATCTGATGTCCCGGGGATTTTTGTATCAGCCAGAGACTATTCGTCAGTCAATAATGACATGCGGATAGAAACGGGAGAGATCCTGGGTGATAAGCTCTTTATCTTCACGGATGCAGATCCCGGCAGATTCATCATTTACCAGCCAACTGCCTACGAGGGTATAGCTGTCGCCGAATTTCGGCAGGGAATGGAACTGCTGGACAATCATGCCTTCTTCGCCGTAAGGGCCGTCCGCTGCGGCGATTTCTTTGCCGTTTTCGATAATACGGATATTGGCACCTTCGCGGGAGAACAGCGGCTTGATGACGTAGCTCTCCATTTCCGGATACGGTTTATCCGCAAAATAGGCAGGCAGCAGGTTCGGGTGATCCGGGAACATTTCCCACAGCATCGGCAGCAGGGCTTTGTTGGAGATAATGCTCTTCCAGGCCGGTTCCAGCCAGCGAACACCGGCGTCTGTCAGCTTGGTGGAGAAAATCTCCCGCATCATAAATTCCCACGGATAGAGTTTAAACATGTTGCTGATAATCTGATCCTGAAGATCAGTAAACTCACCGCGATCGCCCAGCCCGATATCTTCGATAAACAGAAAATCAGTGGTGACACCGGCTTCCTGTGCACAATCCTGCAAATACTGGATAGTACCGCGATCTTCCACGGAATCCTGACAGCAGGCCATGTGCAGATAACGGAACCCGTACTCTTCCGCCAGCACCCCGAAACGCTCAATCAGCTTTTCCTGGATGCCGTTGAACTGATCGGCATTTTCCGGCAGGTTACCGGCGGCAATCTGGTCTTCCAGCCAGATCCACTGGAAGAAAGCGGATTCATACAGCGATGTCGGTGTATCCGCATTATTTTCCAGTAACTTCGGCGGATTCACGCCGTCATAGGCCAGATCCAGGCGTGAATAAAGCGACGGCTGGCGGGTTGCCCATGACTCACGCACGAAATCCCAGCAGTGTTTCGGGATTTGAAAACGGGCCATCAGCTCGTCACTTTGTGTGACTTTATCCACCACCTGAAGACACATCTGATGCAGTTCGCTGGTCACTTCCTCGATTTCATCGATTTGTGCCATAGAAAACTGATAACAGGCATCTTCTGACCAGTACGGCTCGCCGTACATAGTATGAAAATGGAAGCCGAATTCCTCGGCTTTCCCGCGCCAGTCAGGGCGCTCGCTAATCGCTACGCGTTTCATGTAAATCAGCCGCCCATTGAACGGGAAGATGAATTGCTGCTGCCGGATGAGCGCTGCATGGTGTTCTGTTTCGCCACGCTGTCACCGAAGCCACCGCGTGTGGTGGTGGTTGTGGTGGCCGGTTTTGGTGCCATGGCGGTTTTCGGTACTGTCATGCTGCGTCCGCCGGTGGCAGAACCGTAGTTTTTACCGGTGGCATCAACAAACTTGCCGTTAGCCGGGCTTGCCGGGTTACGGGAAGTGAACAGCGGCTGAGAAGCAGCGGCACCGCCGCCCATCATACGGCCCATCATATAACCGGCCATCAGCGGCATCCAGAAGCTGCCGGATGCCTGGGCAGGTTGCTGCTGCTGGCTGTTATTCGCCAGCTCTGTTGGTGCCTGAGTACACTGGGCTTCACCGAATTCCGCCACGCAGTCTTCGCGGGTGGCATATTTCGGTGCGGTTTTTGCTGCTTCTTCCAGTGCGTTGTTATAGGCAGTGGTACATTCACCGGCCTGTGACGGGTTCGCGGCGGAGCACTGCTCTGCGGTGGTGTAGAGCGCAACGGTTTCATCGGCTTCATCGCAGGCGGTTAACATCAGAACAGCGCCGACAGCAGCCGCAACAGGTGCCAGGCGGTACTGACGCCAGGTTTTGCGGAAAGCGTCGCGGTTAATATTCTTGGTGCGTTTCATTGTCATCGTCGTTATATCCGGAAACGGTTTTATGGGAGGTAATTACTGTCTAGGATAGGGGAAAACTGTGTGAAATTAAAGCAATAATCTGCTTTTTGCATCTGATGTGAATTAAATCAGATTAACAGAAAAAAAAGATACCGGTATCGCGGTATTTTTACGGGGGGAATACGCCCGGCCGGTGTAATTATATTGCGGCCTCCGGTATATAACCTGATATTTCACTGCCCGGCAGAAGTATTATCCGCAAAAACAGCAAAAGTATAAAAAAACCCGCCGGAAGGCGGGTTCTTATCATACAAACATCAGGATCAGCGGGTGGTCGGTGCCACGGAAGCCGGTGATGTGGAAATAGTTTTACCCAGCACCTGGTTGAGGCGCAGGATATCGTCTTCATTCAGCGTACCGCGTGCCTGACCGATATAAAGCTGGTTAATCAGATAGTCATAACGGGCGTTGGACAGACTTTTCTTCGCTTCATACAGGGTAGTGGTGGCGTTCAGCACATCCACAATCGTACGCGTACCCACCTGATAACCGGCTTCGGTTGCATCGAGTGAGCTTTCCGCAGAGGTCACAACCTGTTTGTAGGCGTTCACGCTGCTGATTGAGGCGTTGATATTGTTGTAAGAAGAGCGGGTGGTCTGAACAACCTGACGCAGTGTCGCTTCCAGTTTTTCGCTGGCAGCGGTATAGCCGTACTGAGCCTGATCAACCTGTGATGACACAGCACCACCGGTGTACAGCGGGATACTGACGTTCACGCCGATGGTGCTCTGACCGGCGTAGCTGTTATTTGGGCGGCCGTTAGGGTAGCCGTTGCCGCTGTAATCGGTGTTGGTTACGCCTGTGCCGGCACTCAGGTTTACAGTCGGATAGTGACCGGATTCCGCCAGGCTGATTTGCTCTTTCGCCAGATTACGGCTCAGTGTGGCACCCAGCAGGTTCAGGTTACGTTCCTGTGCTTCTTTCAGCAGGGCTTCGATGGCATCCGGGGCATTGGTTTTAAAGCGGTTCACATCCAGGGAGGCTAATTCGCTGTAATAAATACCGCTCACCTGACGCAGTGCTTCAATGGCGTTTTCGACATCATTACGGCCGGCGACTTCCTGAGCCAGAACACTGTCGTAGTTAGCGCGGGCGTTCTGTACGTCAGTAATGGCTACCAGACCCACATTGAAACGCTGAGTGGTCTGATCCAACTGGCGGTAGACGGCTTCTTTCTGTGCCTGTACGAAAGACAGGGTATCCAGCGCGCGCAGAACATTAAAGTAAGCAACGGCGGTATCCACAATCAGCTGCTGTTGGGCACTCTGGAATGTGATATCGCTGATCCCGGCAGTTTGTTCCTGCAGGTTCAGCTGACGCCATTTGCTCATGTCAAAAATTGTCTGAGTCAGTTTCAGCTGTGCATTCAGTGCATTATTGCTCTGGTTACTGTTATCACGGTAACCGGTGTTATAGTCATAACCCCCGCTTAAACCTAACTGCGGCAGTAACGGACTGCGGGCTTCGTTAATTTTTTCGAAAGCCTGGTTACGTTCAGCCTGAGTCTGACGGAGGGTCGGGTTGGTCTCTTTCGCTTTTTGATAAACCTGCAGGAGGTCTTCAGCCTGGGTGACAGAGCTGAAACCTGCCACACTCACAGCAATGAGAAGAGAAAGCAGTTTCTTCATTAGGATTCCTTTTTGCACAGCGCTAATCTGTCAGTTGCCTCACGGGAAGCACCAAATGGCTCTAATTCTAGCAGAGTCCGCTCGCTAATAAAGGTAGCCGTTTGTGCCTTCTGCGTTAAATTAGCTTAACTTTACCTCAACGGGATGAAAATTTCTTTATCTCAGCAGAGGAAAAAGGCCATTATCACTGATAATTGATGTATTGGCGGAGAAAATAGTATGAAACACACATCCGGATTGCCTTTAGCGTTCAGCAGTGATGACGTGGAGATAATCAGTAAGAAAACCCTGTTTTCAGGATTCTTTAAGATTAATGAATACCGTTTCCGTCACCGGTTATTTGAGGGCGGCTGGAGCCCGGAAATCCGCCGCGAGGTCTTCGAACGGGGCAATGCCGGAGTGATTTTGCCGTATGACCCGGTTCGTGATGAAATTGTGCTGATTGAACAGATTCGTCTGCCGGCCATCGAAAGCAGTCAGACGCCCTGGCTGCTGGAAGCCGTGGCCGGGATGATCGATAAAAGCGGGGAATCCGCTGAAGATGTGGTACGGCGTGAAGCGGAAGAGGAAGCGGGGCTGAAAATCGGCCGCTGTACCTTTGCACTGAGTTATCTTTCAAGCCCGGGCGGGACGTCCGAGCGGATGTATGTGTATATCGGCGAGGCAGATACCACAGCGGCGGGCGGGGTTCACGGGCTGGCGCAGGAGAATGAGGACATCCGTGTTCATGTGGTCAGCCGGGAACAGGCGTATGAATGGGTTGAAAAAGGTGTGATCGATAACGCAGCAACTGTCATTGCAATTCAGTGGCTTACACTGCACTATGAACGTATACGCACAACGTGGCGGGATAAATAATCCGGATTTTTTTATACGCATCCGGGGAATTGTGTGCGGGATTGCAGATCTTCTCCGCCGAAACACGTTATCATTATATGTTAGTTGTTAAAATAACAAGGACATCGATTGGAAACCCCGTTGCACTTGCCCGTGGCTGACGGCGCTGCGGTCAGAATTTTACAGATTACTGATACGCATCTTTTTGCCGGCGAAACCGACACGCTGCTGGGCATTAATACCCTGCACAGTTACCATGCCGTGCTGGATGCTATCGTAAAACAGCAGTTACCGGCCGACCTGATTGTTGCCACCGGTGATCTGGTTCAGGATCAGAGCACCCGGGCTTATCAGCGGTTTACGGACGGTATTGCCCGTTTACCGGCGCCGTGTGTCTGGCTGCCGGGGAATCATGATTACCAGCCGTCCATGGCGCAGGAGCTGGCCGCCGCCGGTATCTCTCCCTCCAAGCAGGTGCTGCTCGGGGATCAGTGGCAGATCCTGCTGCTCGACAGTCAGGTTCAGAGTGTGCCGCACGGCGAACTGAGTGATGATCAGCTTATCTGGCTGGATAACTGCCTGGCGCAGCAGCCTGACCGCCATACTGTTGTTATGCTGCATCACCATCCGCTGGCATCCGGCTGTACCTGGCTCGATCAGCACAGTCTGCGCAACTCGCATATGCTGGCTGAGGTTCTGACCCGCTATCAGAATATTGAAGGTATTTTGTGCGGGCATATTCATCAGGATCTGGATGTGATGTGGAACGGTATCCGCATGCTGGCCACGCCGTCGACCTGTGTCCAGTTCAAACCGCACTGCACCAATTTTACGCTGGATACCGCCGCTCCGGGCTGGCGTTATCTGGAGCTGACCACCGGTGATAATCCGTCGCTGACCACACAGCTGTTCCGGCTGGATACGGATGAATTCAGCCCCGACCTGGGTTCGGACGGTTACTGATGGCGACGCTCCTTTATCTGCACGGCTTCAACAGTTCCCCGTTGTCAGAGAAAGGGACGATGCTGAAAGCGTGGCTGGCTGAGCACCATCCGGCGATCCGGATGTTACAGCCGCAGATCCCCTGTTATCCGGATGAGGCTGCACTGTTTCTGGAAGATCTGATGAACTCGCTGGCCGGTGAGACCACCGGAATTGTCGGGTCATCGCTGGGCGGGTATTTTGCCCTCTGGCTGTCACAGGCGTTTGATGTCCCCGCTGTGGTGGTCAATCCGGCAGTATATCCGTTTGATCTGCTTCAGGATTATCTCGGGGAAAATCAAAACCCCTACACCGGCGAGCGTTACACACTCGAACCGCATCATATGCAGGATTTACGGGCGATTTTTGCCGATCCTGTCGAATCACCGGATTTGATCTGGTTATTGCAGCAGACCGGCGATGAAGTGCTGGATTACCGCCAGGCGGTCACCCATCTGGTGGCATGCAAACAGACGATTGAACCCGGCGGAAACCATGCCTTTACCGGATTTCAGCGCTATTTTCCGCAGATAATTGAGTTCCTCGGCCTCGGCCATTAATGAAAAATCGTATTTAAATTTATCAGGGACTGGTATTATCGCCAGTATCATTCACGTATTTTGTTTATTTTTTAGCGAAAAACCGATAATCCAACATGACGCAATCATCTTATAACGCAGAGGATATTGAAGTCCTCAGTGGTTTGGAGCCTGTCCGCCGCCGTCCGGGTATGTATACGGACACGACGCGGCCGAATCACCTTGCTCAGGAAGTTATCGACAACAGCGTCGATGAGGCTTTAGCCGGTCACGCTAAATCTGTCGAAGTTATTTTACATAAAGATCAGTCTGTTGAAGTGATTGACGATGGGCGCGGAATGCCGGTGGATATCCACCCGGAAGAGAAAGTCTCTGCGGTCGAACTGATCATGACCCGCCTGCATGCCGGGGGGAAGTTCTCCAATAAAAACTATCAGTTTTCCGGTGGTCTTCACGGGGTAGGTATTTCCGTGGTCAATGCGTTGTCAAAACGCACCGAAGTGACTGTCCGCCGTGACGGACAGGTTTATCAGATTGCCTTTGAAAATGGTGACAAAGTCAGTGAACTGGCTGTCATCGGGCAGTGCGGCAAACGCAACACCGGTACCAGCGTACATTTCTGGCCGGATGAGCAGTTTTTTGACAGTCCGCGCTTCTCTGTCTCCCGGCTGGTGCATCTGCTGAAAGCCAAAGCCGTGCTGTGCCCGGGTGTTGAGATCCTTTTCAAAGATAATGTGAACGAGACTGAACAGCGCTGGTGCTACCAGGATGGCCTGACCGATTACCTGATGGAAAACGTCAACGGCCTGGTCACTTTGCCGGAAGCGGCGTTTACCGGCAAACATGCCGGGGACAACGAAGAGGTGGACTGGGCGCTGCTGTGGCTGCCGGAAGGCGGCGAACTGCTGACTGAAAGCTACGTCAACCTGATCCCGACCCCGCTGGGCGGTACCCATGCCAATGGCCTGCGCCAGGGGCTGCTCGACGGTATCCGCGAGTTCTGCGAATTCCGTAATATTCTGCCGCGCGGCGTGAAGTTATCCGCTGACGATATCTGGGAGCGCTGTGCGTATGTGCTCTCCGTGAAAATGCAGGATCCGCAGTTTGCCGGTCAGACCAAAGAACGTCTCTCATCACGCCAGTGCGCGGCATTTGTCAGCGGTGTGGTGAAGGATGCATTCAGTCTGTGGCTCAACCAGAACGTACAGGCAGCGGAACAGCTGGCGGAAATGGCGATTGCCAGCGCCCAGCGCCGTCTGCGGGCCGCGAAAAAAGTGGTGCGCAAAAAGCTGACGTCAGGTCCGGCGCTGCCGGGGAAACTGGCGGACTGTTCATCCCAGGATCTGAATCAGACCGAACTGTTTCTGGTGGAAGGGGACTCGGCGGGCGGTTCAGCCAAACAGGCGCGTGACCGTGAATTCCAGGCCATCATGCCGCTGCGCGGTAAGATACTGAATACCTGGGAAGTGTCGTCTGATGAAGTGCTGGCGTCTCAGGAAGTGCATGATATTTCTGTGGCTATCGGTATCGATCCGGACAGCGACGATTTAAGCACCCTGCGTTACGGCAAAATCTGTATCCTCGCGGATGCGGACTCGGATGGGCTGCACATCGCCACCCTGCTGTGTGCGCTATTTGTGCGTCACTTCCCGGCGCTGGTGAAAGCCGGCCATGTCTATATGGCCATGCCGCCGCTCTATCGTATCGACCTCGGTAAAGAGGTGCATTACGCCCTCGATGAGAGCGAGAAAAATGCGATTCTGGATAAATTAAGCCGCAAGCGCGGCAAACCGAATGTGCAGCGTTTTAAAGGGCTGGGGGAAATGAACCCCGGTCAATTGCGTGAAACGACCCTGGATCCGAATACCCGGCGTCTGGTACAGCTCACTATCAGTGAGGAAAACTATCAGGAAACCATGTCGGTGATGGATATGCTCCTCGGCAAGAAACGTGCGGAAGACCGCCGTAACTGGCTGCAGGAAAAGGGTGATCGGGTGGAATTGGATGTGTGATGTCACCCCGTGACGGCACAAAAGGTCAGAGGAACAGAGTGAATGAGTGAAATAACTCATGACGGTGTGGAGCGCCAGGCGCTTCATAATTTTACAGAGAATGCCTACCTCAACTATTCCATGTACGTCATCATGGACAGGGCACTCCCTTTTATCGGCGACGGGTTAAAACCGGTTCAGCGGCGTATCGTGTATGCCATGTCTGAACTGGGGCTGAGCAACTCCGCCAAATACAAAAAATCCGCCCGTACTGTCGGTGACGTGCTGGGTAAATACCATCCGCACGGTGACAGCGCCTGTTATGAGGCGATGGTACTGATGGCGCAGCCGTTCTCTTACCGCTACCCGCTGGTGGACGGACAGGGGAACTGGGGGGCACCGGATGATCCGAAATCCTTCGCCGCCATGCGTTATACCGAATCGCGCCTGTCAAAATATGCGGAAGTGCTGCTCAGTGAACTGGGACACGGCACCGCAGACTGGGTGCCGAACTTTGACGGCACCATGCAGGAGCCGAAAATGTTACCGGCGCGTCTGCCGAACATTCTGCTCAACGGCACCACCGGGATTGCGGTCGGTATGGCGACGGATATTCCGCCGCACAATGCCCGTGAAGTGACCGGTGCACTGCTGGCGCTGATTGACAAGCCGTCTCTGTCTCTCGAAGAGGTGATGGCGTTTATCCCCGGCCCTGATTATCCGACAGAAGCGGAAATCATCACCGGACCGGAGGATATCCGTAAAATCTATAAATCCGGCCGTGGCTCTGTGCGTATGCGCGCGGTGTGGACAACTGAGGACGGTAATGCGGTGATCACCGCGCTGCCGCATCAGGTTTCCGGCGCGAAAGTGCTGGAGCAGATAGCTGCACAGATGCGGGCGAAAAAACTGCCGATGGTGGAAGATCTGCGCGATGAGTCGGATCATGAAAACCCGACCCGGCTGGTGGTTGTGCCGCGCAGTAACCGGATCGATCTTGATCAGGTGATGACTCACCTGTTCGCGACCACGGATCTGGAAAGAAGCTACCGTATCAACCTGAATATGATCGGTCTGGACGGACGTCCGGCGGTTAAAGGGCTGGTTGAGATCCTCAATGAGTGGCTGGTTTACCGCCGCGAAACGGTGCGCCGCCGCCTGAATCACCGGCTGGAAAAAGTACTGCGCCGTCTGCATATTCTTGACGGTTTGCTGCTCGCGTATCTCAACATTGATGAAGTGATTGAAATCATCCGTTCGGAAGATGAGCCGAAACCGGTACTGATGGATCGTTTCGGGCTGAGTGATACTCAGGCGGAAGCCATCCTCGAACTGAAATTACGCCATTTAGCCAAACTCGAAGAGATGAAAATCCGTGGCGAGCAGGATGAGCTGGCCAAAGAACGAGATAAATTACAGGCTATTCTCGGCTCTGAGCGGCGTATGAACACGCTGCTGAAAAAAGAGCTTGAGGAAGACGCTAAACAGTACGGTGACGATCGCCGCTCCCCGCTCAACGAGCGCGAAGAGGCGAAAGCCATGAGCGAGCATGACATTCTGCCGTCCGAACCGGTGACGGTTGTGCTGTCACAGATGGGCTGGGTGCGCAGCGCCAAAGGCCATGATATCGACCCGTCCGGCATGAACTACAAAGCGGGTGATACCTTCCTTGGCGCGGCACGGGGCAAAAGTAATCAGCCGGTGGTATTCCTTGATTCCACCGGGCGCAGTTATTCGCTCGATCCGCTGGAACTGCCGGGTGCCCGTGGTCAGGGCGAGCCGCTGACCGGCAAACTGACACCGCCGCCGGGTGCCGTGTTTGAACAGGTACTGATGAACGATGAAAATCAGAAGTACCTGATGGCCTCGGATGCCGGTTACGGCTTTATCTGTACATTCAGTGACCTGGTCGCGAAAAACAAAGCCGGGAAAGTACTGATCACGCTGCCGGATAACGCGAAAGTCATGACGCCGATTGAGGTGAATGACGAGGAAAACGACCTTCTGCTGGCAGTATCGCAGGAAGGGCGGATGCTGCTGTTCCCTGTCGGTGACCTGCCGCAGCTGTCAAAAGGGAAGGGGAACAAAATTATCTCCATTACCTCTGCGGCGGCCGCAGCCGGGGAAGACGGTCTGGCACATCTGTTTGTGATCCGCCCGGATGCCAGTGTGACACTGCATTTCGGTAAGCGTAAACTGATGCTGCGTCCGGAAGATCTGCAGAAATTCCGTGCTGAGCGCGGACGCCGTGGTACGGCACTGCCGCGCGGCATGCAGAAGAAGATCGAACGGATTGATATTTCTGAACCGGAGCCGAAGGCGTAATATCCGGTATTAACAGCGATACTATTCACGGGGCAATGATTGCCCCGCTTTTCTTAAAAGGCCATTTTGCGGGGGACGCATGTTAGCCATTTTACGTATCATCATTGTTATTATTTATTGTATTTTCGGTAGTCTGGCCGGCATTCTTATCTGCCTGACCAGCCCGCGTAACCCGAAGCATGTGATGACTTTCGGCCGCATGTACGGCAAGCTTTCTCATGTTTTCGGCATCAAAATGGTGTACCGCATTCCGGAAGAAGCGAAACACTACGGTTCCTGTGTGTATGTGGGCAACCACCAGAACAACTATGACATGATCACCATGTCGAATGCGGTGCAGCCGCGCACAGTGACTGTCGGTAAGCGCAGCCTGATTTGGATCCCGTTTTTCGGGCAGTTGTACTGGATTTCGGGGAATATCCTGATTGACCGGAGCAACCGCAGTAAAGCCCATAACACCATTACCCAGGTGGCGGATCAGATCAAAAAACGCAATATCTCTGTCTGGATGTTCCCGGAAGGCACGCGCAGCCGGGGCCGCGGTATGCTGCCGTTTAAAACCGGTGCTTTCCACGCGGCAATGGCCGCCGGTGTGCCGGTGGTGCCGGTATGTGTGTCCACCACTCAGGGGCGCATTAAACTGAACCGCTGGGATAATGGTGTGGTGATTGTGGAAATGCTGCCGCCGGTTGATACCTCAAAATATACCCGTGAACAGGTGCGTGAACTGGCCGAAGATTGCCGCCAGATGATGATCAAACGTATCGCGGAGCTGGATAAGGAAGTGATTGAAATGGAAAAACAAAAGGGTCGTAAAGACGCTTAATTTCCGTGACTGTCACGCTGGTTATACAATACCAGCCTTATTATTTTGCAACTTATCATAGATAAGTTTAGGAATTGCTCTTCATCCGCTATATCATACGCTTAACACTCCGTTGTTAAGCGTATGCCCTTCATGAAACGATAACACGGATGTCTCTGTCTGCTCACCGGCATACGGGTGTTCGGCACAAATCATAAAAATCATGGAAACGTTTTTTTCGGAGATGCTATGACCCTGAGTCGGCGCCGGTTTATTCAAGCATCCGGCTTAGCTGTGTGTTTAGGCTCACTGCCTCTGTCTGTCCGCGCGGCAGATGAGGGCGGCAGTCAGCCGTTACCTGTTCCGCCATTGCTGGAAAGCCGCAACGGACAGCCGTTATTTCTGACGATGCAGCGTACACACTGGTCATTTAACGGTAAAACTCAGGCCAGTGTCTGGGGCTTTAACGGCCGTTATCTCGGGCCGACTGTCCGCGTCCGTAATGGCGATGACATCAAAATGATTTACAGCAACCGCCTGTCAGAGCCGGTTGCGGTCAATGTCAGCGGGCTGCTGGTGCCCGGTACTGTCGCAGGGGGCGCTGCCCGTCTGATTTCACCGAATACCGAGTGGTCGCCGGTGATCCCGGTGCGCCAGCCGGCTGCAACCTGCTGGTATCATGCCAATACCCCGAACCGGATGGCGCCGCACGTTTATAACGGGCTCGCCGGCATGTGGATTGTGGATGATGAGGAAAGCCGTAATCTGCCGTTGCCGAAAGAGTACGGCGTCAATGATTTCCCGCTGATCATTCAGGATAAACGCCTGGATTCCTTCGGTTCACCGGAGTACCGCACAGAAAGTGACGGTATGTTTATCGGTGACCGGCTGATCGTCAACGGTGCGGAAGATCCGTATCTGGAAGTGTCGAAAGGCTGGATCCGGCTGCGCATGGTTAATGCCGCAAACGCCCGCCGCTTTGAACTGAAACTCAGTGACGGCCGTCCGTTCTATATGATTGCCTCTGATCAGGGGCTGCTGCCGTCACCAGTGGCGGTTGAGGTGCTGTCCCTGTCACCGGGTGAACGGCGTGAAGTGCTGATCGATATGTCAAAAACAGAAACACTGACTATCACGGCCGGGGAATCTGCTACCCTGACAGAGCGTTTTAAAAGCCTGTTTGAGACATCAAACACACTGGTGAATACCAATGTGCTGACTATCCGCGCAACCGGCCTGATCTCGCTGGTAACAGATAACCTGCCAACCACCCTGATTCAGGATCCGACACAGATCACGACCGGTGTCCGTAACCGCGATGTGTCACTCAGTTTGTCACCGCCGGGGATTAACGGCGCGATGTGGGATATGAGCCGAACCGATATCCGCACACAGCAGGGCAACTGGGAGCGCTGGGTTGTCACAACCGATACTCCGCAGCCGTTCCATATCAGCGGTGTCCGCTTTAAGGTGATCAACCATAACGGCCAGTCACCGCAGCCGCAGGATTACGGCTGGAAAGACACTGTCTGGATTGACGGGCGCAGTGAATTGCTGGTGCAGATGATGCAGCCATCGTATTCTCACTTCCCGTTCTTCTATTACAGCCAGTTCCTGGAGCAGGCGGACAGAGGGGTTACCGGGCAGCTGGAAATCGAGCCGTCTTCTCAGTATTAAAATACCGGATATAAAAAAACCGCTGAATAATCAGCGGTTTTTTATGGTTTCTCAGCGGCTCAGCAGCCGTTTTTCCTCATCCCGCAGCCAGCGGGAGAATGTCCCGGCAACCGCGATAAACTGAATGATGCCGGTATCCGGTTCTTCGGTCTGCCCCAGCAGGAAGGTGATCGCGTGGCGCTTTTCCGGATACAGTGCTATGGCTTTTCCGGCCATCTGCGGCAGCGGCAGCGGGTAAGTGCAGGTTTCATAATCATTCCACACCAGGGCGGTGGCACGCAGCAGACGCCGCGCAGTTTCCCGTTTTATCCGCCGGATCTCAGTCAGCGGCGGGCTTTTCTGTAACTGCATCAGGTTGGTACGGACGAGTACCGGAAAATCACCGTTAATGCCGTGTATAATCTCACGGTTCAGTGTCACGACAGGCAGTTTCAGTGTCAGGTCATCACCCCAGACCGGCAGGCAAAAGTGTGCCAGCCAGTAAGCCCAGACCGGCTGTTCTTCCGCAGAGGTCACTTCTGACAGCAGGCCGGTATCAAACCCGATTTTTGACACACTGCTGTGACGCGCGGTCAGTGCTTTGTCCAGACAACGGAGAATGGTTTTTTCCGCCGCACTGAGCGGCCGGTGCAAAACCAGGGTCAGATCCAGATCAGAGCGGCCCGGGACAGCGCGGCCTTCAGCCACACTGCCGTAAACATAGATGCTGTGCAGAATACCCGGCAGTGCAGTACACAGGGACTGTACGGCATCCTGTATCACATTCTGAAATTCCGGCTGAAAAGTGTATTTATCTGTTTTCATTATCATAATCATCAGCTCATTGCGACCCGGACGCCAAAGCCAATCAGGACGACGCCAAGGACCTTATCGATATATTTCTGAATTTTCGCCAATCCGTGGCGTACCGGAGCACTCTGAATCAGCAGTACCAGCGATGGCCAGTAAACCACTGCCAGTCCCATCACAATAGCAGCATACCAGAGTTTTTCACCAAATCCGGAATTGATATCCAGTACCTGGGTAAAAATAGCAAGGAAAAAGAGTGTGGCTTTCGGGTTCAGCAGGTTGCAGAGAAATCCCTGCATAAAGGCTTTCTTATAAGAAATGCGCTGATGTGAGCCGTCCCCGGTATCAAGGGTATGCCCGGCACGTGCCAGCAGGCTGTTGATCCCTATCCAGATAAGGTAAGCCGCCCCGGCATATTTGAGGATCATAAACAGCCACGGTGTGGTGGTGATGATCACAGCAAGCCCGGCCACGCAGTAGGTCATGTGAATGGCGATCGCGGACAGCACGCCCAATGCGGTCATCATGGCGGCGGCACGCTGGTAACGGGCTGCGTTTTTCACAATCAGAAAGAAGTCCGGGCCCGGGGAGATCATACCGAGCGCAGCGATGGTGGTGACCATCAGAGTGGCGTCATACATGTGGTATATCCTTGCTGAAAAAGACCTGAATGCAGAGTAAAAGTATGACTCACCTTCAAGTGTGAAGACAAATAAATTATTTGTATTGATGAAACACTGAATTCAGTCGACGGCATTGAGTAGTTTACGTATAGTGACGGCAAAATTTCTCTCAGCCCTAAGGTGAAATGAATGAACATTAGCTTGATCGCTGCTTTAGCTATGGATCGGGTTATTGGCATGGAAAATGCGATGCCATGGACACTGCCGGAAGACCTGGCATGGTTTAAACGTAATACGGTGAATAAACCGGTGATCATGGGTCGTGTGACTTATGAATCTATCGGCCGCCCTCTGCCGGATCGCCTCAATATCGTGCTCAGCCGTACGCCGGGCAACGATGATCGCGTGGTCTGGGCGAAGTCTGTGGAAGAAGCACTGGCGATTGCACAGAAAGAAACAGACGGCGAGATCATGGTGATGGGCGGCGGTAAAGTCTACGGACAATTCCTGCCGCTGGCGGATCGTTTATATCTGACACACGTTGATGCGGAAGTCAGCGGGGATACTTACTTCCCTGACTATGAGCCGGATGAGTGGGACTCCACTTTTATGGAATATCATGACGCGGATGAAGCAAACTCTCACGGTTTCTGCTTTGAAATCTTAGAGCGCCGTAAGAGCTGATTAATCAGTTGATTCGTATTATTTCATAAATAATGCTGATATAAAAAAAGCAGAGCCACCGGCTCTGCTTTTTTCTTGTCTGTTACCGGTGGCCGGTCAGTCATCATCCTCATCCCGCACCGCAAAAGACTCCTGCCAGAAATAGCAGCGATCTTCCCAGCGCAGCATGGTGAGTTGTCCGCCCCAGCAGCAGCCGGTATCCAGTGCATAGATACCGCGTGGTGCTCCTTTGCCTTCCAGTGACGCCCAGTGACCAAAGGCCACACTGTAGCCTTCCGGCAGTTTTGACGGCAGGGCAAACCAGGGTTTCAGCGGCGCGGAAACCTGATCAGGTTTATCTTTGCAGACCATATCCAGCTGTCCGCCCGGGAAACAGTAACGCATCCGGGTCAGGGCATTGGTGGAAAAACGCAGACGCGGCAGGCCGGTGAGGGAAGGTGACCAGTCATTCGGCAGGTCACCATACATAGCATTAATGAACAGCGGATAGGTATCACTGCTGAGAACCGCTTCCACTTCACGGGCACACAGAATGGCGGTATCCAGATCCCACTGCGGGGTGATCCCCGCGTGTGCCATGACCAGTTTTTTCTCATGATCAACCTGCAACATCGGCTGACGGCGCAACCAGTTGATCAGCTCATCCAGATCCGGCGCGCTGAGCAGTTTGTTCAGATGATCGCGCGGTTTGTTACGGCTGATCCCTGCGTAGATCCCCAGCAGATGCAGATCATGATTGCCGAGTACCAACCTGACGCAGTCACCCAGGCTTTTGACATAGCGGAGGACATCCAGTGAATCAGGGCCGCGGGCGACCAGATCGCCGGTCAGCCACAGGGTATCAGCCAGCGGATCAAAATCAGCCTGAGCCAGTAATGCGCGAAGTTCATGGTAACAGCCATGAACATCGCCGATAAGATAGGTTGCCATAGAAAATCAGTGAATAAAGGTTGGTATTGCGAGCCGGAAAACAGGGATCTCACTGATGAAATCCGCACCCTCGTGATCCACCATAGTGTAATAACCTTCCATGGTGCCCAGCGGTGTTTCCAGAACTGTGCCGCTGGTATAACGATACTCTTCACCGGGCCGGATCACCGGCTGTTCACCGATGACACCTTCCCCCTGAACTTCTGTCTGGCGGCCTTCACTGTTAGTGATACGCCAGTAGCGGCTGATAAGCTGCACAGGATCACGACCCAGGTTACGGATAGAAACGGTATACGCGAAAACATAGCGTTCCGCATCCGGTTCAGACTGACTTTCGATATAAACACTCTGAACCTGAATACAAATTCTCGGGTCGTTATTCATGATGAATCCCCTATGAGGCGGGATGTTCCGCCAGGTAATTGGCCATCAGACAGTATTGCGCAACACTGATATTTTCTGCACGGGTGGCCGGATCAATACCCAGCTCAGTCAGGGTTTCCGGACTGAACAGATCACCTAAGCTGTTGCGGATCGTTTTGCGGCGCTGGTTAAAGGCCTGCGTGGTCACACGGCTGAGCAGCGCGACATCTTTCAGCACATACGGATTTTCGCGGTGCGGGATCAGACGGACAACCGCTGAATCCACTTTTGGTGCCGGGCGGAATGCCGTCGGCGGCACATCCAGAACCGGAACGACCTGGCAGTAATACTGTGCCATGACACTCAGACGGCCGTATGTTTTGCTGCCCGGACCGGCAACCAGACGGTTAACCACTTCTTTTTGCAGCATAAAGTTCATGTCACTGATTGCGTTAGTGAACGTGAACAGATGGAACATCAGCGGCGTGGAGATATTGTACGGCAGGTTACCGAACACCCGCAGCGGCTGGCCGCGTTCCTGTGCCAGTGCCGTAAAATCCACGGTCATGGCATCCTGCTGAATAATGGTCAGTTTGCTTTGTAAAAACGGATGGCTGGCCAGACGGGCGGCCAGATCACGGTCAATTTCAATGACCGTCATTTTGTCCATGCGATCGGCGACCGGCTCAGTCAGTGCAGCCAGTCCCGGCCCGATTTCAACAATCGCCTGGCCGGGTTGCGGGTTAATCGACGCGACAATGCTGTCGATAATAAATTGATCGGTTAAGAAGTTCTGCCCGAAACGTTTACGGGCAAAATGCCCCTGATGGACTCGTGTATTCATTGACTGTTTTTAATCATTGTAATCGCTAAATTTAATGCGGTGATAAAGCTACCCACATCTGCTTTGCCGGTACCTGCCAGTTCCAGGGCTGTGCCGTGGTCGACAGAGGTCCGGATAAACGGCAGTCCCAGCGTGATATTCACGGCACGGCCGAATCCCTGATATTTTAGCACAGGCAGGCCCTGATCGTGATACATGGCGAGCACGGCATCCGCACGCTCCAGGTATTTCGGCTGGAACAGGGTGTCTGCCGGCAGCGGACCTTCCAGGGAAATCCCCTGCGCCCGCAGCTCATCGAGTGCCGGGATAATGGTGTCTATCTCTTCATGCCCCATATGGCCGCCTTCCCCCGCATGCGGGTTCAGACCGCAGACGATGATATGTGGCTGCGCGATACCGAATTTGGTGCGCAGGTCATGATTGAGGATAGTGATCACTTCATGCAGGCAGGTGCGGTCAACGGCTGCAGGCACCTGTAAAATCGGCAGATGCGTGGTCGCCAGCGCCACCCGCATTTCTTCGGTGGCCAGCATCATCACCACACGTTTGCAGTGACTGCGGTCGGCAAAAAATTCTGTGTGGCCGATAAACGGGATCCCGGCATCGTTAATGATGCCTTTGTGCACCGGACCTGTAATCAAAGCACCAAATTCACCCTGTAAACAGCCGTCACAGGCACGAGCCAGTGTTTCGGTCACATAAGCGGCATTTGCCACGTTGAGCTCACCGGCGACAGCCGGCGCTTTCAGTTCAACAGGCAGAATAGTCAGTGTGCCGGCACGCTGCGGCTGACAGGCGGTATCCGGTGAATAAGGTTCAAGGGTGAGCGGCAGTGACAGGGCGTGTGCGCGTTGCTGCATCAGTTGCGGGTCAGCACAGACCACCAGTTTTACCGGCCAGTCGCGCTGTGCCAGCGCGACTGTCAGGTCAGGACCAACCCCGGCAGGTTCGCCGGGGGTAATAACGACAGGTTTCAGCTTATTTGTTACTGCCATCTAAAATTTCCACGTAAGCGCCGGCGCGCTGTTCCTGCATCCAGCTCTGTAATTCTTCGCTGAATTTACGGTTAAACAGCATACGGTAAGCGCGATCTTTCTGAGCCGCTTCGGTCTTATCCACGTTGCGGGTATCTTCAAGCTGGATCAGGTGCCAGCCGAAAGAGGAGCGGACAGGCTGACTCAGTTCGCCTTTTTTCAGTTTCATCAGTGCGTCGCGGAAAGCCGGGTCGTAGATATCAGGCATTGACCAGCCTAACTCACCACCACGCAGGGCAGAGCCCGGATCTTCTGAGAATTGTTTTGCCGCAGCATCAAAGGAGGTTTTACCGCTTTTCACATCAGCGGCAATCTGCTGCAGTTTGCTGCGGGCCTGGTCATCGGTCATCACCGGTGACGGTTTGATCAGAATGTGACGGGCTTTCACTTCAGTCACAGAAATCGGCTGGCTGTTTCCGCGGACTTCATTCACGCGCAGAATATGGAAGCCGACACCGGAGCGAACCGGCCCGACAATCTCACCGCTTTTGGCTGTCTGAAGGCGCTCGGCAAACAGACCCGGCAGCTCCTGTAAACGGCTCCAGCCCATATTACCGCCTTTCAGCGCCTGCGGATCCGCAGAATAGGTGATCGCCAGTTTACCGAAATCGGCACCATGCTGAAGTTCATTCATAATGGTGGTGACTTTTTCTTTTGCTGCATTCATCTGCTCTTCTGTCGGGTTTTCCGGCAGCGGGATCAGGATGTGGCTGATGTTCAGTTCAGTATCCGCAGCGTTTTGCGTGCTGATAAGGTTTGCCAGAGAATCAACTTCCTGCGGCAGGATCACCACACGGCGGCGGACTTCGTTGTTACGGACTTCCGCCATCATCATTTCTTTGCGGATATCGCTGCGGTATTTGTCATAGCTCATGCCGTCGCGTTTCAGACGATCTTTCATCTGGGCAAGGGTCATGTTGTTCTGACGGGCGATATCTTCGATAGCGCCGTCAACCGCCTGGTCAGGGATAGAGATCTGCATCTGTCCGGCCATCTGCATCACGATATTGTCCATGATAAGACGTTCAAGAATCTGCTGACGTAATGTTGCCTGATCCGGAATCTGCTGACCGGCATTGCGGGCATTCATGGTGACAGTCTGAAGCATATTATTGACATCACTCTCCAGAACCACACCGTTATTCACGACTGCCGCAACTTTATCAAGCTGCTGCGGTGCTGCGAATGAGGTTGTGCTTGCCGTGAACATCAGGCCGAGAATGAGTGTTCTCCAGTTTTTCATAAGTATCCCATCATGTTTCGTATCGCCGTACCGCCGGTACGGCATGTGAAAATTGTGTCAGCTCAGGCGGTTAAAATGCCGGAACATACGGCAGAATACCGCGCTCAAGCATTTTCTGGCTGCCCAGACTGTAATTGCTGCTCATACCGCGTAATTCGATATTAAACGTGATTTTATTGTCGTACTCACTGGCGTCATTTTTCCAGTCGATAATCTTACGCTCGTAACCGACGTTTGCCGCCCAGCAGCAGGTATTGTATTGCAGACCGACTAACTGGCTGGCCGGCTGGCTCTCTTTGGTGTCATAGTAATACTGACCGACAAAGGCCCACTGCTCTGCAACCGGCCAGCTGGCCACGATACCGACCTGGGAGATGCCTTTCTGGTTCGGGCGCGTGACATAGTCTTGACCATACTGTGTATTTTGGCGCATGGCCTGGATATAGTCCCGGTCCACATAGCGGTAATTCAGCTGAATCAGACGTTCGGCATCCTGACGGTATTCCATCGTGGCATTGGACATGGAGACGCTGCCCAGACGGCGGTCATACTGAATACCGCCTTTCAGGCCCCAGTTGTCGTTATAACGCCACATGGAATCACCCGCCCAGACCATCGAGCCGGTTTCATCTTTTTCATCCACAACGGTAATTTTACCGGTACGCGGACGTTCAAAGTAGTAGATTTGACCCACAGAAACGTTAAATCGTTCAACTAATTCATCATCATAAATCCGGCTGGTTACCCCGGTGGTGACCTGGTTGGCGGATGCAATGCGATCCAGACCACTGTACATGCGGTCACGGAACAGACCGCTGTAGCTGGACTGCATCAGTGTGGAGTCAAAGTTATTGATATTGTCCTGGTTTTTATACGGGACATACAGGTATTGTGCGCGCGGCTCTAATGTCTGGGTGAAGCTGTCATTAAAGAACATCGGCCGCTCGAAGATCATCTTCGCATCAGCTTTAAACTGCGGCAGCACCCGGGTAACATTTTTTTCAAGTTCGGAGTTCTTCAGTACTTCAGGAATATCCTGATCATAATGGGTTGCCATCAGTTTCGCTTCAGTATTGAAGCTGGCCCAGCCGTTAGACAGCGGCATGCTGAGTGTCGGTTCCGCATGAATACGGACGGCATCCGGATTATTTTTACCTACGCTGGTAAAGCGGGAGACCTGACCGTAGGCCCGGAAATCAAATACCCCGAGGTCATTTTTATAATAATTGAGATCCAACTGCGGCTCAGCACGGTAGGATGTTGCATTATCATTGTTGGTCAGGATCTGGAACTGTTTGGCGGTTACGGTGGCATTCCAGTTCGATTTTCGGATACCCACAGCCAGTTTTTGTGTGGCGTAGCCGTCAGTGGAGTTACCGTAAGCGGAAGTGAAATCGGTAAAATAGCGCGAGTCACTGACTTTGGTGTAGTCAGAGGAGAACCACCAGTCCTGGGCAAATGACCCGCTGTGACCCCAGTAGAATAACCAGCGGTCATTGGAATCACGTTTCGCCCACTCTGCATCACCGGCAGCTTCTTTGTCTTTCTTATACTGCGAGTCATCCAGCAGGAAATCAAAGGCCAGTGTGCCTGTACCGAACTGTGTCAGGTAACGGAATTCATTATCCATTTTCAGGCCGCGTTTACTGAAATAGTGCGGCGTGATAGTGGCATCGTAATTCGGGGCGATATTCCAGTAATACGGCAGGGTAAATTCCAGGCCGGATGATTTGGAATAGCTGCCGTTCGGGATCAGAAAACCGGAGCGGCGTTTATCACCGATCGGTAACTGGAGGTACGGGCTGTAGAAGATCGGGACATTGGCGACACGGAAACGGGCGTTCCAGATTTCCGCAACCTGCTCTTCCTGGTCAATAATGACCTCAGAGCCTTTGACGCTCCAGCTGTCATTGCCCGGCAGGCAGGAGGTAAAGACCCCGTTTTCGAGGATGGTATAACGGTTTTCGCCGCGAAGCTTCATTTTGTCGGCATCACCGCGGCCCTGACGGCCGACCATCTGGTAATCACCTTTCTCAACATCAGCATCATTGTTATTGAGATTCAGCCACGCTTTCGGCCCTTTCAGACGGATTTGCGGATCAGAATAGCGGACATCACCGGTCGCTGTCGCAATACGGACAGGGTTAGTTTCTTCACCGCTCTGGGTAACTTCGACTTCATCCGCTTTCAGATTCTGGTTACCTGAGCGGATATCAACGCCACCATCATATTTTACCGCGTGCGGATATTCGCCTGACACACCTTGTGCAGTGATATTGACCGGAAAATCGCCGGGTTTACCGTCAACAACCGGTTCGTCATACACCGGAACACCCAGCATACATTGCTCGGCAAGTGTGGCGGCTTGTGCAGCCTGACTGTATAACGCTGCCCAGATAATGGTGGCCAGCAGGGTTGGATAACTCTTCTTCATAAGTATGTCTGCAATTCCGTCCTCGGTAGCACATTGCCCGAACGCCAAAAGCCTAATTTACACGAAAAAAGAGCGCGCGTGAAACAGGTTCACGTATCCAAATGGCGTTAGGCATCGTACAGAATGGGTAGTATGATAATGCAAAATTGCGCCAAGGGCATTGTTGAATTGAGGAGTATATGCACTATTTGGGAAAAATCATCGGAATTTTATTAGGCATGGCGTCAGGGGCCGGTTTTTGGGGTATTTTTCTCGGCTTTCTTATTGGTCATGCGATTGATAAAGTCCGCAGTCAGCAATTGGGTGGCTCATTCAGCAACAATCAGTCCAGACAGGCACTCTTTTTCAGTACAACCTTTCAGATTCTGGGGCATCTGACCAAATCAAAAGGCCGGGTAACGGAGTCAGACATTTATCTGGCCACCGCCCTGATGGATCGCATGCAGTTGCACGGCAGTGCACGGACTCAGGCTCAGAATGCTTTCCGTGAAGGTAAAGCGGCCGGTTTCCCGCTGCGCGATGCACTGCGCCAGTTACGCCGCGCCTGTTACGGGCGGGCGGATTTACTGCGCATGTTTCTGGAAATCCAGATCCAGGCGGCGTTTGGTGACGGGGAGCTGCATCCGAATGAACGCCAGGTACTCCTGGTGATCGCCGAAGAGCTGGGGATCCCGCGTCATCAGTTTGAAAATGTACTGGCAATGATGCAGGCGCAGATGCACGGCGGGGCACAGAGCGGTAATTGGCAGCAGCAGTCTCAGCAGGGTTATTACCGCGATCAGACCGCAGACCTTGCCGCCGCTTACCGGGTGCTGGGCGTGAAAGAAAGCGACGACAGTACTGTCATCAAACGCGCCTACCGCAAGCTGATGAGTGAACATCACCCGGATAAACTGGTGGCGAAGGGATTACCACCGGAAATGATGGAGCTGGCGAAAGAGAAAGCGCAATCTATCCAGGCAGCATATGATCTCATTAAAAAAGAGAAAGGCTTTAAATAATCCCGTTTAATACCGTTTTAAAGGTGTAAAACATGTTGCCGGGAAAGTGCAGGGCGGATCATATTCTTTTCATATAATTGCTATAAAATATAAATGCAGTTGAAAAATTACGTAAATATTTCATTAAATATGTTAAGGATATGATCCATGGCCAATACCCGTGTTCTTATCGGAGTAGCGGGATTAGCACTTTGCCTGATTCTTGCCTCAATGAATTCGGTGACCGTGTTAATCCACTAAAAATCTGATTTACAAGTAAAATGCATCGGCTTGCCGTTTGCCGGATGTGTGACAGACAGCGCCTCTGCATGAAGCTGCAGCCGGGGCGCTGCGGCTCTTGCTTCATCGTGTGCATAAAAACGGTCCCCCAGAATCGGGTGTCCCAGTGCCAGCATATGCACCCGCAACTGATGCGAACGCCCGGTAACCGGAAACAGTCTTACCCGCGTGGCATTTTCCTCATATTCCAGCACTTCATAACCTGTCTGAGCCGGTTTTCCGGTTTCAAAACACACTTTCTGTTTCGGCCGGTTCGGCCAGTCACAAATCAGCGGTAAATTCACCATGCCGGTTTCCGGCTCCAGATGTCCCCAGATACGGGCAACATAGGTTTTTTTCGGTTCCCGTTCGCGGAACTGCCGTTTAAGCTCCCGCTCGGCGGCTTTGGTCAGCGCAACCACAATAATACCGCTGGTTGCCATATCCAGACGATGAACAGATTCTGCGGCAGGATAATCACGCTGAATGCGTGTCATCACACTGTCTTTATGTTCGGGCGCACGGCCGGGTACGGAAAGCAGTCCGCTTGGTTTATTCACCACAATGATACTTTCATCCTGCCAGAGGATGTGCAGCCAGGGATCGGCAGGCGGGTTATAGGGTTCCATTAGCATGGGATCACCAAATCAGAGACCCGGCAGATATTCTCTGCCGGGATACAGGTTACTGATGCGAAACGACAATCAGCCGGATAGCATCCAGGCGCCAGTTGGCATCATCCAGATGTGACAGGATTTGCTGACGTTCTTCTTCAATGGCATCAAGCTCGTCATCACGGATGTTCGGGTTAACCGATTTCAGTGCCAGCAGGCGGTCGTGTTCCAGAGTAAGGTGCTGATCAGCCATTGCTTTCGCTGCGGTAATCAGCTCACGGGCCTGACCGGCAACAACATCTTCGGACAGACGCAGCACCTGATGCACCTCATTTTGCACCGCATTGACAAACTTACTGCCGGTATGGCGGTTTACGGCATTCAACTGGCGGTTAAAGCTTTCAAACTCCACCTGAGATGCCAGATTATTGCCTTTCACATCCATCAGCAGACGCACCGGTGTCGGCGGCAGGAAGCGGGTCAGCTGCAGATTCTTCGGAGCCTGTGCTTCCACCACATAAATCAGCTCTGTCAGCAGTGTGCCGACCGGCAGGGCTTTGTTTTTCAGCACGGAGACCGCACAGCTGCCGGTATCACCGGACAGGACCAGGTCCAGACCGTTGCGGATAATCGGGTGTTCCCAGCTGATAAACTGTGTGTCTTCGCGGGACAATGCCTGTTCACGCTTAAAGGTGATGGTGCAGCCGTCTTCCGGCAGACCCGGAAAATCCGGCACCAGCATGTGGTCAGACGGAGTCAGGGCTATCATGTTATCGCTGCGGTCATCCTGATTGATGCCGACAATATCAAACAGATTCAGGGCAAAGGTGACCAGTTCGGTATCTTCATCCTGATCCGCAATTTCAGCAGCCAGCTCATTACCGGCTTCGCCGCCGTTGGAATGCATCTCCAGAAGGCGGTCACGGCCCTGTTCCAGCTGTTGTTTCAGTACATCATGGGTCTTCCGGCATTCCGCGATAAATTCATCAAAACCACTGAGATCCGCCGGGTTTGCCATCAGGTTAATCAGTCTGTCGTAATAGCGGTCATAGATGGTGCGGCCGGTCGGACAGGTATATTCAAAGGCTTCCAGACCTTCGTGGAACCAGCGCAGCAGCACGGCCTGTGCGGTATTTTCCAGATACGGAATACTGATCTGAATATCGCGTTTCTGACCGATACGGTCGAGGCGCCCGATACGCTGCTCCAGCAGATCCGGGTTAAACGGCAGATCGAACATCACCAGCTGATTGGCAAACTGGAAGTTACGCCCTTCAGAACCGATTTCAGAGCAGAGCAGCACCTGTGCGCCTTCCTCTTCGGAGGCAAAGTAGGCCGCCGCCCGGTCGCGTTCCAGCAGGGACATATTCTCATGGAAAACCGCAGCGTGGATGCCTTCGCGCTCGCGCAGAACCTGCTCCAGCTGCAGAGCGGTTGCGGCCTGGGCACAAATTACCAGCACTTTTTCATTGCGGTTTGCCAGCAGGAAGCCGAGCAGCCATTCAACACGCGGATCGAAGTTCCACCAGGTGGCGTTTTCGCCTTCAAATTCCTGATAAATTTGCTCCGGATAGAGCATTTCACGGGCTTTGATTTCAGTGGTTTTTTTGCTGCCCATGATCCCGGCGACTTTAATCGCGGTCTGATACTGTGCCGGCAGAGGCATCTTAATCGCTTTCAGTTCGCGGCGTGGGAAGCCTTTCACACCGTTGCGGGTGTTGCGGAACAGCAGGCGGCTGGTGCCGTGTCTGTCCATCAGCATGCTGATAAGCTCGCGACGGGCATTTTCGCCGTCTTCACTGTCGGTATTGGCGGCTTTCAGCAGCGGCTCAATATCCTGTTCGGCGATCAGGTCATGAATGGCATTTTGCTGATCTTTGGTCAGCGGTGCGCGGTCGAGCAGCAGAGTGACCGCATCGGCAACCGGCTGATATTTTTGCTGTTCGGCAACAAAGGTTTCGAAATCATGGAAACGGTTCGGGTCCAGCAGGCGCAGACGCGCAAAGTGGCTCTCCATGCCCAGCTGTTCCGGAGTGGCGGTCAGCAGGAGTACAGACGGAATGCTTTCTGCCAGGGTTTCAATCACCTGATACTCACGGCTTGGCGCTTCTTCGCTCCAGACCAGATGGTGTGCTTCATCCACCACCAGCATATCCCAGCCGGCTTCAGCCAGGTGTTCAAAACGCGGCTTGCTCTTGCGGACAAAATCCAGCGAGCATAATACCAGCTGTTCGGTCTCAAACGGGTTGTCACTCTCGTGCTGTGCTTCGGTGTAGCGGCTGTCATCGAACAGAGAAAACCGCAGATTGAAACGGCGCAGCATTTCCACCAGCCATTGGTACTGAAGGCTTTCCGGTACGATAATCAGCACACGCTCGGCGCGTCCGGCCATTAACTGCTGGTGGATAATCATCCCGGCTTCAATGGTTTTACCCAGGCCCACTTCGTCCGCCAGCAGAACACGCGGCGCGTGGCGTTTACCGACTTCATTGGCGATAAACAGCTGATGCGGGATCAGGCTGGCGCGGATGCCGCGCAGGCCGCTGGTGGCGCGGCGGTACTCTTCACTCAGGAATTTGCGGGCACGGTAGCGCAGCGCAAAGCGATCCATACGGTCAATCTGACCGGCAAACAGGCGATCCTGAGGTTTATTAAATGTCAGTTTACTGTCGAGAAACACTTCGCGCAGGCGGACATTTTCCTCACCGGTATCGGTACGCTGCCCGGTATAGGTTAATAATCCGTCGCTCTCTTCAACGGCGGTCACACTGAGCTGCCAGCCTTCGTGACTGGTAACGGTATCCCCTTCGTTGAACATCACACGGGTGATAGGGGCATCGGCTGCGGCATAGAGACGGTTTTCACCGGTGGCAGGGAAAAGAAGGGTGATCATCCGGGCGTCGACAGATACAACTGTACCTAATCCCAGCTCGCTTTCAGTATCGCTTATCCAGCGTTGACCAAGAGTAAACGGCATATTTTTGGCTCGATTCTGTTATTCAGGGCTAATTAGAAAAATGCTGTGGACATCATTACCGGTGATACAAAAACGGCATTGTATTCACCGGGAAAAAACACCGACAGTCAGAACAGCAGCGTCAGCTGCATCACTCTGCTCCGGTGTTAAAAGCAGTAAAGGGGCGCTATGTTAATCCATAAGATCCGCATCGTCACCTGTAAAATGGCAAAATTAAAATGGCATCAATAATTGCCCGGTTAACAATGTGGTGAAGTTATCCTCCAGGAAAGGCAGAATGGCGTCGGCTATCGGCATCAGTTGTTTATTAATGTAATGCTCATAGTCCGGCGGTGCCGTCAGAATCTCCAGCGGCTGCGGCCCGGAGCGGGTAATAATATAGCTTATCCCCGCACCGCGCTGGTACTGCGGCGGACGATTCATGCGGACATTATACTCATCCGCCATTCTGGCCGCTTTGACATGAGGCGGCACATTACGCTGATAATCCGCCAGCGGACGGCGCAGACGCTTGCGGTACACCAGCCGGTCATCGTAGCGTCCCGCGAGTGTGTCACGGACATAATCACGGATAAACTGCTGATACGGCATTTTATCGAAAATCAGCCGGTACAGGGTTTGCTGGAAATGCTGTGCCAGCGGTGTCCAGTCACTGCGGACCGTCTCCAGCCCGCGAAAGACCATGTTATCCCCCGAAAGCCCCGCATACCGTTTCTTGCTGCCGAGGTCAGTTCCGCGGATTGTCGGCATCAGAAAACGCCGGTAGTGGGTTTCATACTCAATTTCCAGGGCAGAGGTCAGCCCGTATTCATCCTTTAAATGTGTCTGCCACCACTGATTGATCTCTTCCACCAGCCAGCGTCCGATACGTTCCGCACCGGCTTCACTGTGCGCATTTTTCAGCCAGACAAAGGTGGAATCGGTGTCGCCGTAAATGACCTGATAACCCAGAGACTCAATAATAGTGCGGGTTTTGCGCATGATGTCATGTCCGCGCATGGTGACGGAGGAGGTCAGGCGCGGATCATAAAAACGGCATCCGGCGGCACCCAGAACACCACAAAACGCATTCATAATAATTTTCAGTGCCTGCGACAGCGGCTTATCCCCTGCCAGTTTTGCCATGTCCCGCTCATGCCAGATTCGGTTGACGATATCCGGCAGGCAGTTGGTTTCCCTGGAAAAATACGCCCCCTTAAACCCGGGAACCGCCTGTTCCGGTGCGGCAAGACCTTCTACCATACCAATCGGGTCGATGAGAAAAGTGCGGATAATGGAGGGGTACAGGCTTTTAAAATCCAGCACCACCACCGAGTCATATAATCCCGGGGCAGAATCCATCACAAAGCCGCCCGGTATCGGCTCACCGGGTTTCTCGCCGGGGTCGGGTGCGACATAGCCTTTACGGTGCATCGGCGGCAGATAAAGATGGGTGAAGGCGGCGACAGAACCCCCCATGCGATCCGGTGCCAGGCCGGTTACGGCAGCCCGCGCCAGTAAAAATTCTGTCAGATGGGTGTGCTCAAAAATCCGGGTGACCAGACGGCAGTCCTGAAGGTTATACCGTGCCAGCGCCGGTTTATCCTCATGGAAACGGCGGTTGATTTCATCCATGCGGTCATACGGGGAATCGCTGTCTTTGCCCTCGCCGAGCAGTGTCTGAGACACGGCCTCCAGACTGAAAGACGGGAACTGCCAGGTCGCGGCTTTCAGGGCATCGATACCGTCAATAATCAGCCGCCCCGGAGCACCGGCAAAAAATTGTCCGGGTTTGAAGCCGTGCTCCCGCCAGGAAAGCGGGGCATTATTACGGCCGAAAATCAGCGGGATCTGATATTTTTCCGCATGGCGCTGCAGAATGCGCAGATCAAACTGGATCAGGCTCCAGCCGATTATCATGTCCGGATCATGTTCCGCCAGCCACTGGTTCAGACGGTGAAGCAGATCCGGGCGGCGCGGGACATACTCCAGCGTGAAATCAGGATTGGTCAGCGGTGTGCCGTTCTCCGGGCCGAGCATAAAAACAGTATCAGCACCGCAACCGGAGAGCCCGATGGAGTAAAGATCACCGAACTCCGTGGTTTCGATATCCAGAGAAACGATTTTCAGCGCCGGGCGGTAATCCGGATGCGGTTTCATCAGCACATGACCATCCGGCTGTGGCTGCACCCAGACAGCGGCGGTGATAAAACGCTCCATCAGATAGCGCTCGCAGGGGCGGATATCCGCTTCATAAAGGTGCAGATGCTGTTCGCCGAGCTGTTTTTCCAGTTGCTGTAACTGGCGGTACTGGCGGCAGTAAACGGCACTGACATCATCCTGATGAAAATCCTTTAGCGGAGGTGCTGTCAGTGTGGCGCCGGGAATGTTGTTAATGAAGGGACGGCTTTCCGCCAGCTCCCGGTGCGGGACAAAGCCGACAGCCTGCTGCAGCGGAACAGAAACATGCCGTGGCCCGTTATCTGTTGCCAGCCAGTAACGGACTTCAATACCGCGCGGGGTATCAGACCAGTGACGGGTCAGAATAAAACCGGCTTCCGCCGGTGCTGCCACCTGACGGGAGGGAAAACTGTTGTGCCCTGCCATCATTTTGTCCGTTCTGCTGATGAAAAAATAACTATAGCAGAGTGGTGTGGATATATACAGTATTTAAGATGCGGGTTTACGGACGGATACCGAGGATCTGAGCCTGTGGAACCTCACCGCTGACCAGGGCGGCGGTACTGCCGTCAAAGGCAATGGTACCGTTATCCACCACCATCGCGCGGGGCGCGATTCGGACTGCGTCATCGGTATTGTGGGAAACCATCATCAGTGTCAGTTGCCGTGAATCACAGATGGTTTCCAGCAGTGCCAGCATTTCATTGCGCAGTGCCGGATCCAGTGCGGAGAAGGGTTCATCCAGCAGCAAAACCGGCTGAGAACGCACCAGACAGCGCGCCAGTGCGACCCGCTGGCGCTGACCGCCGGAAAGCTGTGATGGCAGCCGTTTCAGCAGTGGTGTCAGCGAAACCTGTTCAGCGATCTGTTCCAGCTGCACTTTTTGCGCCGCATTCAGTTTCATCCCGGGATGAAAACCGAGAGCGATATTCTGTTCAGCCGTCAGGTGAGCAAACAGGTTATTTTCCTGAAACAGCATGGATACCGGGCGTGAAGCGGGCGGTGTGCGGGTGTGATCTTCATTATTCAGCAGAATAGTGCCGCTTTCGGCAAACTGAAACCCGGCAATCAGTGACAGCAGGGTACTTTTACCCGCGCCGCTCGGGCCGAGAATGGCAATTTTTTCTCCGGCGGCAACGGAAAAATGAAAATTCATGGTCTGTTGCTGATAGCGGTAAAGAATATGATCAAAATAAATCATGGGCGTTTCCCCGGCAGACGTTCCAGAACGGTAAACAGCCCGAAACAGAGTAAAAACAAGATCAGTGCAGTGACCGCGGCATCCGCATTGCGGTAAGCGCCGATCTGCTGATAAAGATAGAACGGCAGTGTGCGGAAATCTTCATTGCCGAACAGCGCGATCACGCCAAAATCCCCGACCGACAGCACACTGGCAAATGCCACCGCCTGTGCCAGCGGGTTACGGAGAGCCTTCAGTTCAATCAGTTTCAGCCGGTTGAAGCCGCTGATATTCAGCGAGAGACAGAGCGGGTTATAGCGTTCAGCCAGGTCACGCATCGGGTTATCCAGCACTTTCAGTGCATACGGAATCGCCATCAGCGCGTTGGTCAGGATCACCAGCCCGTATGGAATTGCTCCCAAATCAGTGGTGCCGGTCGTGCTGTTGAGCAGCAGGAAAAACCCGGTAGCCAGTACAATTCCCGGCATGGCGAGGATCACCAGCCCGGAAAGCTCCATGGCCTGTCCTGCTCTGACCGCCTGCCGCAGCCGCAGTTCACGGCTGCTCCATAACAGCATCATGGTCAGCAGCACACAGATAAAACCGGAAGCCAGCGCAATTCCGAGCGAGGTGAAAAAAGCTCGCCACAGTGCCGGTTGCTGCAGGACCGGCAGTAATCCCGGATTCAGACCGTCCGCGATGATGGCAAAAAACGGCGGCAGCAGAAACAGCAGGGCACAGAGGATGATCAGGCCGTCAGCCAGTCTGCGCGGCAGCGTGTCCTGCGGGTTGCGCCATTGCAGTGACTGGGTAAAGCCGACAGAAAAATGACCGGACAAATGCTGGCTGACGAGCACCAGCCCGATGCAGCACACCAGCTGGATCAGCGCCAGCAGGGCAGCGCGGCCAATATCAAAGTCATAATTCAGTGCCTGATAAATCGCCAGTTCAATGGTAGTTGCCGCCGGGCCGCCACCGAGTGCCAGCACCGTGGCAAAACTGGCAAAGCAGAGCATAAAAATCAGTGCGGCGGTCGGCAGCAACTGACGGCGCAGATAAGGCCATTCCACAATCCGGAAATGCTGCCATTCATTCATATTAAGCTGAGCGGCGAGCTGTCTCTGCTCCGTGGCAATATTATCGAGCTGCTGATACAGCATCCGGGTGGCAAGCGGCATATTGAAGAAGATGTGCGCCAGCAGAATGCCCTGTAATCCGTACGGGGAGAAGGTATAGTCCAGATCCAGAAAACCGGAAATATGTGCCAGCCAGCCGTTACGTCCGTAAACTGACAGAATACCGAATACGGCTACCAGCACGGGCAGTACCAGCGTCATCGCGCATAACCGCAGAAAGACCGTCCGTCCCGGGAAACGTCGGCGCCAGAGTGCCCGGGCCAGGAAAACAGCCGGGATAACGGAAAAGAGTGCGGATAAGAAAGCCTGCCAGAAGGTAAAGCGGACGACATGCCACAAGTAGCTGTCATCCCATATCTGCTGCCAGTCTGTATCCGGTGTGTTAAACCACAGCGCCCCGAAGGCACTGACAGCAACGACCAGAAGAAGACCGGACGCGAGTGCGCCCGGTATCAGGTACGCGGCAATTAACGGCTGACTGCGTTTTGCCATATCCGTATCCACTGATTGCGCTCTTTCGCCACTTCTTTTGCATCAAATTCCAGCGTTTTCGCCGGTTTCGGCATTTTGTCGTAAACCGGCGGCAGCGGCATATCAATCACAGGATACATCCAGTTGGTGGTCGGCAGCGTTTTCTGGAAATCCGGTGTCAGCATAAACTGCATGAACTGTTCCGCCAGTGCCGGGTGTTTTGAGGAGGTCAGTACACCTGCCATTTCCACCTGAAGATAATGTCCTTCCTCAAACAGTGCTGCGGCATAGTTATCTTTGTTATCTGCCAGCATGTGGTAACCAGGCGAAGAGGTATAACTCAGTACCAGGTCAGCTTCACCTTTCAGGAACAGGCCGTAAGATTCACTCCAGCCTTTGGTGACCGTCAGGGTCTTGTTCGCCATTTTGGCCCACTGTGCCGCCACATCATCCCCGTAGAGTTTTTCCATCCACAGCAGTAATCCCAGTCCCGGTGTGCTGGTGCGCGGATCCTGATAAATAATGGTCAGCTTCTGATCACTGTTAAGCAGTTCTTTCATGCTTTTCGGCGGGTTCGGCAGGGTGTCTTTGTTGTAGATAAAAGCAAACCAGCCATAGTCATAAGGAATAAAGGTTTTGCTTTCCCATTTGACCGGCAGCACCAGTTTTGACTGATCAACATTGCTTTCTTTAAACAGTCCGGTATCCAGAGCCGCCTGCATCAGGTTGTTATCCAGACCTAAGATGATATCGGCCTGTGATTTTTTACCTTCCATCCGCAGACGGTTCAGCAGCGTCACGCCGTCACTCAGACCGACGAGTTTCAGTTCGCAGTTGCATTGCGCTTCAAAGTTTTTCTTAATTTCCGGCCCCGGTCCCCACTCAGCAACAAATGAGTCATAGGTATAGACAGTCAGAACCGGCTTGCTGTTATCCGCAGCCGCCTGGAAAGAGAACAGAGCAGCAAGGCCGCCTGCGATGATATTTCTGGTCAGTTTCTGTAACACTTTGCGCTCCTGTAAGGGAAGGATTGGCAAAGGATCTGAGTGCAGCATGATGGCGACAGGCTGTGCTGTCAGCAGTGGCGGCTCAAATCCCTACGCCGGTATTAACCGGATCAGGTTCCTCGGGTGTTATCTCAGCAACACCGGCCGGAAAGCCGGAGCTGCACCCCGTTGAGAGAGGAATAGTGTAGTGTTTTTCTCAGGAATTTGCCACTGTCCGGAACCGTTAACGTGGCGTGTTGTTTTTCTTCTGTCAGAGCCGGAAATGCGGCGGGCTGAAGGATTTTGAGTGCAGAGGTTTACCCCATGATGGGAGTGTGAAACAATTGGCTATCTTTCAGTTTTTTTCTGAGGTAGTCGAGTGATTGATGATGATGGCTACCGCCCGAATGTCGGGATTGTAATTTGTAATAAGGAAGGCCAGGTTTTATGGGCCCGCCGCTACGGACAGCACTCGTGGCAGTTTCCTCAGGGAGGTATCAATCCCGGCGAATCACCGGAACAGGCCATGTACCGTGAATTGTATGAGGAAGTTGGTTTAACGCGTAAAGATGTGCGTATCCTGGCGGTCACCCGCAACTGGCTGCGCTACAAATTACCCAAACGTTTGGTGCGTTGGGATACCAAACCGGTTTGTATCGGTCAGAAGCAGCGCTGGTTTTTACTTCAGCTGCTCTGCGAGGACAAAGAGGTCAATGTGACCCGCAGCAAGTCGCCGGAATTTGACGGCTGGCGCTGGGTCACCTATTGGTATCCTGTTCGTCAGGTGGTCTCTTTCAAACGTGATGTATACCGCCGCGTAATGAAAGAGTTTTCTTCCGTTGTGATGCCTGCCAACAGCGAAGCGACGGCTGTGCGGGCACCGTTTCCCTACCGTCGCCGGCGCCAGAATTAGGGGGAACGGATGCTGACGCGTTTACGTGAAGTGATTGAAAAAGTGGCTGCCGCCGCCGATCTCGCGGAAGCGCTGGAGCTTCTGGTTAAAGAAACCTGTCAGGCGATGGGAACGGATGTCTGTTCCATCTACCTGGCAGATAATCAGCATCACTGTTTTTATCTGATGGCAACGCAGGGGCTGAAAAAGCCCCGCGGCCGTGCTGTCAGCCTTGCTTTCGGCGAAGGTGTGGTCGGTCATGTCGGCCGCCGCGCCGAGCTTATCAATATCGCGGATGTCCGCGAACACCCCGGTTTTAAATATCTCCCCCAGGTTAAAGAAGACAACCTGCGTGCATTTCTCGGTGCGCCGGTGGTTTACCGCCGCCAGTTACTGGGCGTGCTGGTGGTTCAGCAGAAAGAAAAACGCCTGTTCAGTGAAACGGAAGAGTCTTTTATTGTCACTCTGGCGATGCAGCTTGCCGTACTGCTGGCTCAGGCACAAACCAAAGGGTTGTTCGGGCAGTTTCGTCAGACCCGGATCCAGGCTATTCCGGTTTCTTCCGGGATTGTGATGGCCTATGGCTGGGAAGACCGTTCACAGCCGGTGCTTGAGAATGTTTCTGAAGCCTCGGCACTGGACCGCGTGCAGGAGCGTGCCCGCCTGAATAAAGCGCTGGAGGATGCCACGGCAGAGTGCCGCCGTATCAGCAAGCGTTTTAATGCCGCCTCACAAAAAGAGAGTGCCGCTATTTTCGATCTCTACTCCCATCTGCTGAACGACCTGCAACTGAAAAAGGAGTTGTACAGCATTGTGGAGCAGGGTTTTGTGGCCGAATGGGCAGTCAAAACGGTCATTGAGCAATTTGCGGGCCGGTTTGCCGGGCTTCAGGACAGCTATATGCGGGAGCGGGCCACGGATTTGCGTGCACTCGGGCAGCGGCTGTTATTCCATCTTGATGATAATTTTACCGGCAGCAACCAGTGGCCGGAACGCTTTGTGCTGGTGGCTGATGAACTGAGTGCCAGCCTGCTGGCAGAGCTGCCGCAGGAACAGCTTGCCGGTGTGGTGGTGCGTGACGGGGCAACACATTCCCATTCCGCCATTCTGGTCAGGGCGATGGGTATTCCGGTTATCATGGGCGCGGATATTCAGCCGGAGCTGTTACACAACCGTCTGCTTATCCTCGATGGCTACCGGGGCGTGGTGTATATCGAACCGGAGCCGCTGATAGCACAGGAATTCAGCCAGATTATTGAGCAGGAGCAGGCTATCAGCCAACTGGCCGAGGATGAGCTCAGCCGCTCAGCTGCACTGAAAAGCGGCGAACGGGTTTCCGTTCAGCTGAATGCCGGGCTCAGTCTGAAGTATGAGCAAAAAATCGTCAAAAGTATTGACGGGATTGGCCTGTACCGTACGGAAATACCGTTTCTTGTGCATAATGGTTTTCCGTCAGAAGAAGAGCAGAAAGTCCGTTATCAGGATATGCTGCAACTCTTTGCCGGGAAACCGGTAGTATTGCGGACACTGGATATCGGTGCTGATAAGCAGCTGCCGTATATGCCTATCAGCGAGGAAAACCCGTGTCTGGGCTGGCGCGGTATCCGTGTGATGCTGGATCAGCCGGAGATTTTTCTTATCCAGTTGCGGGCCATGCTGCGGGCCAATATCGGGCTGAATAATCTGAAGATATTATTCCCGATGATTTCCGGGCTTGCGGAGGTTGAAGAGGCCATCCGCCTGCTTGATCGTGCCTGTGAAGAAGTATCGGTACTGACCGGGGAACGGGTGGAACGTCCGCCGGTAGGTGTGATGCTGGAAGTGCCGTCATTGTTGTTTATGCTGCCGGAGCTGAAACAATATATTGATTTTATTTCTGTCGGTACGAATGATTTAACCCAGTATCTGCTGGCGGTTGACCGGAATAATACACATGTTGCACCATTATATGACTCGCTCCATCCGGCGGTCCTGCGTATGCTGAATTTTGTCCGGACTGAAACCACCCGGCTGGGGATCCCGGTCTCGGTTTGCGGGGAAATGGCGGCAAATCCGTTAGGTGCAATGATACTGATTGGTTTAGGATACCGTCAGCTGAGTATGAACGGGCGGAGTATCCCGCGTATTAAGTATCTGCTGCGGCATCTGGATGCCGGAGTACTGGAGCCGCTGCTGGCATCATTGCTGGATGCGCAGACAGCGGCTGAGATCCGTGAAAAAGCGGAACTGTTTATTGAGAACAAGGGACTGGGACAGCTTATCCGGGGCAGTGCCTGACCGGCACTCCGGAGATGAGGCCGTTCTGTCCTTACAGTCATATATCCCGGTCTGCGGCAGGCAGAGCTGTAACCGCAGCCGGATACAACACACAGTGTGAGGTACGATGAGTAACACTTATCTGGCATTTCCGGATTTTGATCCTGTTATTTTTTCTGTGGGGCCGGTGGCGTTACGCTGGTACGGGCTGATGTATCTTGTCGGGTTTGTGTTTGCCATGTGGCTGGCCAACCGGCGTGCAGACAAACCGGGCAGCGGCTGGAAACGCAGTGAAGTTGAAACACTGTTATATGCCGGGTTTGTGGGGGTTTTCCTGGGCGGCCGTATCGGCTATGTGCTGTTTTATAACTTCCCGCTGTTTGCAGAAAACCCGCTGTATCTGTTCAAAGTCTGGGATGGCGGTATGTCATTCCACGGCGGACTGATGGGCGTTATTATTGCTATGTGGTGGTTTGCCCGCCGCACGAAGCGTCATTTTTTACAGGTTGCTGACTTTGTGGCACCGTTGATTCCGTTTGGTCTCGGTATGGGGCGCATCGGTAACTTTATTAATGGCGAACTGTGGGGGCGTGTGACACTCGATACACCGTGGGCCATTCTGTTCCCGACGTCTTATAGTGAAGACGTGAAACTGGCTGCTGCTGATCCGTCTCTGATGCCGGTGCTTGAGCAATACGGCGTTCTGCCGCGTCACCCGTCGCAGCTGTATGAAATGCTGCTGGAAGGGATCGTCCTCTTTATTATTCTGAATGTGTTTGTCCGTAAATCCCGCCCGATGGGCAGTGTGTCAGGTCTGTTCCTGATCGGCTATGGGCTGTTCCGTATCATTGTGGAATTTTTCCGCCAGCCGGATGCCCAGCTTGGTTTATTCGGCGGGATCAGCATGGGGCAGATTTTGTCTGTGCCGATGATTATTATTGGTGTACTGATGATGGTATGGGCATACAAATGCCCGGGTAATAAAAAGCAGAGTAATACCGGAAAACAGAACGCACCGGAATAGATCAGGCTTTAGTGAGTAATAAAAAACTGCATCGTAACGGATGCAGTTTTTTTATGCGCGGCTGTTTAATGGTTTCTCAGACAGAGAACGGATATTTAATCGGGTCGTGGTGCTGATAATCTGTCACTGTGAAGTCATCGGTGGTTACCCATGTCATTAAATCATCCAGCGTTTTAATGTCAGGGTTAATATGCAGTTTCGGTGATGCAAATGGCTTACGTGCAATCTGGACATCACGCATTAATTCCAGCTGATCTTCATATAAATGAAGGTTAACCACTTTGTGATAAACCTTACCGCATTTCAGGCCGGTTATCTGAGCCATAATAGCCAGCAGGAAATAACATTGCGGCGCATTGAAAACATAACCCAGTGCATAATCACAACTGCGCTGATAACTATTTAAATATAATGTGCCATCAAGAACGGAGAAATGATGCATAAACATGCAGGGTCTCAGGCAACCCTGATTAAATTCACCGGGATTCCAGAATGAAATAATTTCACCGCGGTCATCAATTCCTTTTTTTAAATTATCATAGACTTTACGGAGTTGATCGAATGTATTTTTTCGCAGTTCATTAATCAGTGTTTTAACACCTTCTTTATCTCCGGAATCATTTAATGATAATAATAAATCATACTGTGCTTCTGTCGGGGATACTTTCAGCTGCCGTCCCTGAACACCATAAACGCGGCCCATATCATCCTCACCTTTGCGGTTCGGGTTTGCCAGCCAGTCGGTATTTTCATTGGCGTTAGCGTTCCAGGTATTACAGCCGATGGCTCTGAACTGAGCGGCGCTGTCATATCCGCGTAAGTAACCCAGCATCTCTGCAATTGCGGCTTTCCAGAATGCCTTGCGGGTGGTCACCAGCGGGAACTCATTTTTGTCAACGTGGTAAGTGAAATCGGCATTAATAATTGTCAGGCATCTTTTACCTGTCCGTTTATTCTCAATCCATTTCCCTTCCTCCAGAATCCGCTTTGCAATGTCTAAATATTGTTCCACTTTCGTTTTCCTGTTGACGCAGTATATGGTTTTTATATTATAACATTATTTTCATTTTTTTAATACAAGATAATATTATTTTGATTTTTTATCAGTATTAAATCTATTAATCATATTAATAATTGAGTTAATGTTTTTGTTATTTATAAAAATCATTAGTGGGTTTTTTATTCTTTATCTGATTATTTCCGGCTCACCGGTACTGATATTCAAATACAGTACCGGCGGCCGGTTTTTATATCAGTTAATTTCCGTATTGTTAAAGAGCGGTGGTGTCTGTACTTTTTAGCGCCTTCATTTTGTTCACTCCACACTTTTTTCTCTGGCAGATAATTTTTTTCCGTACAACACGAAAAATGAATGTGAATTTGCAGTATTCCGCAGAATTTTTTTCCTGTTGCATCGCATTTTTTTCGGTTTTGTCTTTCCGGGAGTGGTAAATCCGTTATTTTTTCGGCAGAGAAAACGAACGGATGAATACATGCTGACAGAACGGGGGATATCGCTGATGGAAGTCATTATTGTTTTATTTATTATGGCATTACCTGTTTCATTTATTAATATTTCATGGGAAAGCCACAGAGAGCGGCGTTATCTGACAGAAACGGCTGCGTTGTTTCAGCAATATCTCAGCAGCCATAAACTGAAAGCAACCTATCTGAACGAAACACGGAAAATCGCGGTTACGTTTGGTGAGAAAAGCCGGGCCTGTCATCAGGTATCCGCAGCACGGTGTGATGATGATCCGGAAGGATTCACACCGATGGAAGGTGTCCGGATTGTTTCCGGCACGACCGGTACCGTATTGTTCTGGGGAACCCGGCATACCGCCTCTGCTGCCAGCTTTTTACTGGAAAATACGCAGGGACAGATAAAACTGATTATCTCGGCCCCGGGCCGTATACGGTTGTGCACGCCGGACACGATATCCGGAGTACCGTCATGCTGAATAAAAGGCGGGAAAAGGGTTCACTGCTATTTGAAATGCTGGCGGGAATGGCTGTCAGTGCAATTCTTCTGGTCACGGTCACCCGCTTTTTTCCGGCGCTGGGGCAGGATGTACTGAACACATACCGGCAATACAAGCTGGATACGATAATGCGGGAAACCCTTTTGCGGCTGGAAAAAGATCTCCGGCGGACGGCATTCTGCCGGGGGCACTGTCAGGGCAAACCGCTGGAAATTGCCGCCCGGCGCGGCGAGACAGACGGCAGTTGCATCATTGTTGCTTACGACCTCAATCACAATGGCCGCTGGGAGCGGAATGTCCGTAAAATCGGGGAGCATTTCGGCTACCGTCTGAATAAGCAGGCACTGGAATGGACGCGCGACGCCCGCAGCTGCCGGGATACCGGCTGGCAAAAGGTCACGGATAGCCGCTATGTGAATGTTTCCCGGTTTCTGGTCACGCCGGTAAAACTGTACGGAAAAAATGGCCTGAAACTGACCCTGACACTCACCGGACGGGACATGCCCTTAATACAGCGAACCGGAGAAAGCCTGATTGTCATGCCTAATTACCACCTGTAGATCCGGCGGGGAGAAAGCCGGTCACTCCGGAGGCAATGCCCTGTTGCTGATGATTATGCTGTTGCTGGGAATTTCACTGATGATGTTGTCTGTTTTACATCGCTTTTATCAGACAGAGTGGCGTAACGGTCAGGATGAAACGGCATTTTACCGGGCGGATGCCGGTGCGGCCTCTGCACTGGAATGGGGGCTGACACTGGCGTGGTCCCGGAAAGCACTGAACGAAACACAGTTTTACTGCCGGACAGCACCGGATCCGGAACTGAAGAGTTGTTTGCGGCGGCTGAGAGCCAATAAGCTGTTATTACAGGGCAGCATGTTTTCTCCCTGGTTTGAACAAAATATCACGCATTATCAGCTGGTCAGTGCACGGGAAGAAGGAGACAACATGATATTGACAGCAATACCGCAGGGATGGAGTGATTTTTGCCCGCCGGATTTAAAACCCGGCTGCAACCGGCATACTGAAACGGGAGAAAACAATGAATGAGCGCGGCATGTCGTTACCGGAAGTGATGATTTGTGCCTTTATTTTTGCGATTCTGGTTACCGGATTATTACGCTATTATCAGCTCCTGCATAGCGGAAAACAGCGGCAATATGCGGATGTCAGCACGGTACGTCATCTGCATCAGATGATGCGTTTTACGTCGGATCCCGGGATATTACGGCAGATGATGCAGACACATTTATCTCCCCGGCAGAAATGGGAAAGTTATCAGGAAAATGTGTCACCGGGCTGTATTTCCGTTACTATCGGGCTGGTCTCTCCGGGAGAGCGCCGGTTAACCGCCGGCAGATGGCAATGTATGTAAGGACAGGACAATGTTTACAGTTTATCACTCCAATGATCTGGATCTGCTGAAAGATCTGATATGCCATATTATTGATAATGATAAAATTAATGATCCTTTTTGTCCTGAAACCGTGCTGGTGCAAAGCCCGGGGATGTCTCAGTGGCTGCAAATCAGCCTGGCAGAAAAACTGGGTATTGCCGCGAATATAACATTTCCGCTGCCCGCCACATTTATCTGGGATATGTTTACCCGTGTCCTGCCGGACATTCCGAGGGAGAGTGCCTTCAGTAAGGGCGCAATGACCTGGAAGCTGATGTCACTGCTGCCGCAGCGCCTTGATGATCCGGATTTTGCCCCGCTGCGCCATTATCTTGATGATGACGGGGATAAACGCAAACTGCATCAGCTATCGGGACGTATTGCTGATTTATTTGACCAGTATCTTGTCTACCGGCCGGACTGGCTGACGGCGTGGGAAAATAATGAACTGATTGACGGGCTGAGCCAGAACCAGTCCTGGCAGAAATGCCTGTGGCAGGATTTGCAGACACTAACCCGCAGCCTGGGGCAGCCGGAATGGCACCGTGCCAATCTTTATCAGCGTTTTATTGATGTGCTCAATGAAGGTGATCCGGAAGTGGTTTCCAATCTGCCGCCCCGACTTTTTATCTGTGGTATCTCCGCATTACCGCCGGTCTATCTGCAGGCTCTGCGGGCGCTCGGGCAACATACCCATATCCATCTGATGTTTACCAATCCCTGCCAGTATTACTGGGGCGATTTACAGAGCCCGGCTGCACTGCGGCGTATGCTGGCGCGCAAGCCGCAAAGTTATTGGGATAAAAAAGCCGTCAGCTGGTTTAAATCGGATGAGGATGCACCTTCACTGTTCGATTTTGAGGCTGACGGGGAACAGAATACCGGTAACCCGCTGCTGGCATCGTGGGGGCGTCCCGGCCGGGATAATCTGTTTTTCCTGGAAGAAATTGAAGAAATCCATGCTATTAAAGCCTTTGTCGACCGCCCTGCAGATACACTGCTGTCTGCTGTTCAGCAGGATATTCTTAATCTGGAAGACGGCAGTGTGGTGGGAAAAAACAAAGAGGAATTTGTCACCAGTAAGCGGCGGCGGGTGATTGCGGATAATGACCGTTCCCTGACATTCCATTCCTGCCACAGTCCGCAGCGGGAAGTCGAGATTTTGCAGGACTATTTACTGAACCTGCTGGAAAATGATCCGTCACTGACTCCCCGCGACATTATTGTGATGGTGGCGGATATCGACAGTTATTCTCCTTATATTCAGGCGGTATTTGGCCAGGGGAATGAAAACCGCTATCTGCCGTTTGCTATTTCAGACCGTAAAGCCCGCCAGGCTCATCCGGTATTACAGGCAGTACTGACACTGCTGGAATTACCGCAGAGCCGTTTCACCTCAGAGCATGTACTCAGTCTGCTGGAAGTCCCGGCGGTGGCGCAGCAGTTCGGGCTGGATGAGAGCGATTTACCGCTTCTGCGCCGCTGGGTCAGCGGATCCGGTGTCCGCTGGGGGCTGGATGACCATAATATTGAATCTTTCTCACTGCCGGTTTTTGGCCAGAACACCTGGAAATTCGGGCTGGAACGCATGCTGCTGGGCTATGCCATGGCAGAGGAGGAAGGTACCTGGCGCGGGATCCTGCCGTATGACGAGGTTTCCGGTATGTCAGCGGACCGGGTCGGACAACTGGCTGCTTTTATTGATACGTTGCGGCAGTGGCAGAAAATACTGAGTGAACCGCGGACACCGGCACAATGGCGTGAAACCGGTTCTGAGCTTCTGTCTGCCTTTTTCATGACGACACCGGATACCGAACCGGTGCTCAGTATGGTGTTACAGCAGTGGCAGCAGGTACTGGATCAGGGGGTTAAAGCCTGTTATGACGGCGATGTTCCGCTTGCATTGATCCGGGATGAGCTCTCTCTGCGGCTGGATGACGAGAAAATCAGCCAGCGCTTTTTATCGGGAGCGGTAAACTTTTGCACGCTGATGCCGATGCGTTCTGTGCCGTTTAAGGTTATTTGCCTGCTGGGTATGAATGACGGTGTGTACCCGAGGACAATCCCGCCGCTGGGGTTTGATCTTATGGCGGAAAAAAGCCGCCGGGGTGACCGCAAACGCCGGGATGATGACCGCTATCTTTTCCTGGAGGCGCTGGGGTCAGCAAAAGAATATTTATATATCAGTTATATCGGCCGATCTATCCGCGATAATGAAGAGCGTAACCCGTCAGTGCTGGTCAGTGAACTGCTGGAATATGCCGGTCTCAGTTTTTGTCTGGAGAAAGACCGGTTTGCTGACCTGGATACCAGCCGGGAAGCGCTGGAAAATCATCTGATTGTCCGGCACACCAGGGTTCCGTTTGCGGCGGATAACTACCGGGAGGGCGCGGAATTTCAGAGCTTTTCGCCGCAGTGGTTACCGGCAGCATTACGGCAGGGCGAAGCGCAGGGGCCGTTTAATGTCCCGGTTCCGTCAGAAGATATAACAGAAATAACCATTGATCAGCTGCTGAGGTTTTACCGTCATCCGGTCAGGGCATTTTTTCAGCAGCGTCTGAATGTCCATTTTGATATTGAGGATGTGGCTCTGCCGGAAGAAGAACCGTTCAGTGTTGATAATTTACAGCGTTACGGGTTTAACACCCGGCTGCTTGATGCGCTGGTGGACGGCGAACCGGAAGAGCGGGTCTTCCGCATACTGAAGGCGGCGGGGGAACTGCCGGCCGGGGCGTTTGCACAGGTTTACTGGGAAGAACAATTACAGGAAATGGATGTTCTGGCGGAGAAAATCCGTAATGCACGGACAGAATCTGATATTGAGTCGTTTCACTATGTTACCGGGCCGTATACTTACAGCGGGCAACTGACCGGAGTTCAGGAGAACGGGCTGCTCCGCTGGCGTCCGGCGGCACTTACCGCCGCTGACGGGCTGCGTTTGTGGATTGAACATCTGACATACAGCCTGAGCGGACGGCAGCAGTACAGCCGGATGTACGGGCGCGGTGATACGGTGTGGATCTTTGAGCCGCTGACGGCAGAGCAGGCGCAGGGCTATCTGCGTCAGCTGCTGGATGTGTTTGTCCGTGGTCTGAATGAGCCGCTGCCTGTCTTTGTCAAAAGCGGCTGGGCATGGCTGACCACACTGGCGGATGAGAACACCGGTGAACTCTCTGATGATGATGCACTCCAACATAAAGCCGGTTTACTGCTTCTGCAGACACTGCAGGGGGGATATCAGTTTACCGGTGAGGCGGAGGACGATTATGTCGTCCGCGCATTCCGCCATTTTGATGAAGCACTTATGGATGCAATAAAGCAATTTTCACAACAACTCTTTTTGCCGATGTTTCAACATCAGAAGAACAGGGAGAATGAGGCTGATGCCTAAACAACTAGTGCAGTTTATTTTTACGCTGCTTTTCTTTTTTACCGGTGCCAATGCACTTGCTCAGAATAACTGGCAGGTTCTGCCCGGAGAGATTGAGAAAAGCGCCAACGATCCGCGTCAGTATCAGGCAATCACCCTGAAAAATAATATGACGGTTCTGCTGATTTCCGATAAAACCGCGCGCAAATCAGCGGCGGCAGTCAGTTTGGCCATCGGCAGTATGGATGAGCCGCAGAGCCAGGCTGGTCTTGCGCACTATCTGGAACATATGGTGCTGATGGGTTCAAAACGTTTCCCTGAACCCGGTAATTTCAGTGATTATCTGGCGAAGCACGGCGGCAGCCATAATGCCAGTACCGGCTCCAATTACACTGACTTCTATTTTGAAGTGGAAAATAATGCGCTGAAAGGGGCAACGGAGCGGCTGGCTGATGCCCTGGCAGAACCGCTGCTGGATCCGGTGAATGCGGATAAAGAACGTAATGCGGTTAACGCTGAGCTGACCATGGCGCGTTCCCGTGACGGGCACCGCATGTATCAGGTCCGGGCGGAAACCTGGAACCCGGCACATCCGATTTCCCGTTTTTCCGGTGGTAACCTGGAAACCCTTAGAGATAAGCCCGGCAGCATCCTGCATGAAGAGCTGCTGAAGTTTTATAATACCTATTATTCATCCAATCTGATGAAAGCTGTTATCTACGGACCGGAGTCCCCGGAAGAACTGGCAAAACTGGCCAATGAGACGTTCGGCACGATTCCGGATCGCCACGCAGCTGTTCCGCAGATTACCGTTCCGCTGATCACCGCAGCCGAGCAGCAGAAAATCATTCACTATGTTCCTGCGCAGCCGCAGAAATCGCTGGATTTTGAGTTTGTCATCGACAACAACAGCAAAGATTTCCGCAAGCAGACAGATACCTATATTGCGTATCTGCTGGGAAGCCGCAGTGAAGGTACGCTGGCGAACTGGCTGATATCCAACGGGTTGGCGGAGAGCGTCAGTGCATCGGCATCCTCAACCCTGGCACGTAACCAGGGCGTGTTTATTATCTCTGTCTCACTGACTGATGAGGGCATGGCGAAGCGCGATGAAATTACCGCCGCTGTTTTTGCGTACCTGAATCTGATTAAAGAAAAAGGGATCAATAAAGACTATTTCGATGAAATCGCCCGCGTGAATATGCTGGCATTCCGCTACAGCTCGGTTGTCCGTGATATGAACTATGTTGAATCACTGGCAAATACGATGATGGAATATCCGGTAAAAAATGTTCTGAATGTCGGCTATCTGGCTGATGACTGGGATCCTGCCGCCATCAAAGCCCGCCTTGCGGATTTAACACCGGAAAAAGCCCGCATCTGGTATACCAGCCCGCAGGAACCAAGCAATAAAAAAGCCTATTTCGTTGATGCGCCTTATCAGGTGGATGCAGTGACTGCAGCTCAGCTGGATAAATGGCGTAAATCTGAAGGTGATTTCCGTTTCTCTCTGCCTGCACTGAACCCGTTTATTCCGGATAATTTTGATCTGATCAAACAGCAGGAACAGCAAAAACCGGTACAACTGACAGACACTGCAAAACTGCGCCTGTTCTATATGCCGAGCCGCTATTTTGCGGATGAGCCGAAGGCAATTATCGCGCTGGAACTGCGTAACCGGAATGCCGGCAGAACAGCCAAAGATGTTGTCACCAGCGCGTTGCTCAGTTATGTCAGTGAACTGAAGCTGAATCAGCTCAGTTATCAGGCCAGCGTGGCAGGAATGGGGATCAATATCAGTGATGATGATGGTCTGAATATCAGCGTCAGTGGTTATTCCCAGCATCTGCCGGAACTGCTGACCACCGCAGTGAGTGAATACCAGTCCTTTACACCGTCAGCATCGGAGCTTGCACAGGCGAAATCCTGGTATCGTGAGCAGGTTGCGGTATCGGATAACGGCAAAGCCTATGAAATGGCAATGCGTCCGTTCAGCCGTCTGAAATCAGTGCCTTATTTTGAAGATAAAGAACGCCTCGCAGCGCTGGACACCATTACCGAAAGTGACATCACGCAGTACCGTGACCGTCTTATCCGTGAAGGTGCTCTCCAGATGTTTGTATTCGGTAATCTGACAGCACCTCAGGCAAAGCAGATTGCATCGAAAGCTCAGGCACAGCTCGGTTCACAGGGTACGGAATGGTGGGTCGGGGATTACTATGTGATTGATAAAGCCCTGAAACCAAGCTTTGACGAAAAAGCCAACAGCACAGATAACGCGCTGGCCAATATCTTTATTCCGGACGGTTATTCACGGACGGAAGGTGCTGCATTCTCGTCTGTGCTGTCGAAAATTCTGCATCCGTGGTTCTATGATCAGTTGCGGACACAGGAACAGCTGGGGTATGCCCTGTTTGCATTTAACCCGAACTTCGGCCGCCAGTGGGGGATCGGTTTCCTGCTGCAAAGCAATGAAAAGAATCCGGCTTATCTGTCACAACGCTTTGATGATTTTTATATCAATGCGGAAAAACGCCTGAAAGCACTGGATAATGCGGAGTTTGATAAATACCGTAATGCACTGCTGACTGAAATGACACAACCGCCGGAAACCTTTGAGGAAGAAGCATCCCGTTATTCATTTGATTTCAAAAATAATTACTTTGATTTCAACACCCGCGAGCAGACGATTGCGGCGGTGAAAAAAATGACCAAACAGGATGTGGTGACATTCTATGAGAACGCGGTGATGTCGAAAAAAGGACTGGCGCTTTACTCTCAGGTGACCGGTACCGGCGGCAAAGCGGATGATTACGCGAAACCGGCCGGATGGACGACGTATCCGTCTGTCACGGCTTTCCAGGCGCTGTTACCTGTTAAAGAAGAAATCCGGTAAAACGATGGCGGCTGAATCTTTAAATCCGATGACAATACCGCTGCAGGGGCAGCGGTTAATTGAGGCCTCTGCCGGTACAGGGAAAACTTACACCCTGGCCCGGCTCTATCTGCGTCTGCTGCTGGGTATTGGTGAAGGGGCATTTGTCCGGCCGTTATCGGCGGAAGAGATCCTGGTGGTGACCTTTACCGAAGCGGCAACCAATGAACTGCGGGGGCGTATCCGTGAGAACATCCATAAGTTGCGGATCGCCTGTCTGCGTCATGAAGAAGGCGGGGAACCGGGGGAGGATTACGGATTCGGTCCGCTTCTGGCGCTGATTGAGGATAAACAAAGTGCTGCTCAGCGCCTGCTGCTGGCTGAACGGCAGATGGATGAAGCCGCCATTTTTACCATCCACGGTTTTTGTCAGCGTATGCTGACACACAACGCCTTTGAATCCGGCGTGCTCTTTGAACAAACGCTGATTCAGGATGAGCATCCTGTCCGTAAACAGGCCTGCGAGGACTTCTGGCGGCGTCATTGTTACCCGCTGCCGGTTGAACTGGCCAGAGCCATTACACAGCTCTGGTCTGATCCTGAGGCGCTGCTGCGGGATATTTACCCCTGGCTGCAGGGGGAACTGCCCGGAATTACAGATGCACCGGAATCGGATGAAACATTACTTTCCCGCCATGAAAAAATTATCGCCGCGATTGATGAGGTCAAACAGTGCTGGCGGGAAAGTGATGTTGATTTTGTCAGTCTTATTCAGAACTCTGATCTGAATAAAAGCAGTTACCGCGCTAATCTGGTGCCCGGATGGATTGCCGGCATTGATGACTGGGCGAAGGAAACCGAAACCACACATTACGCACTGCCGAAAAATATAGAACGTTTCAGTCAGGCAGTGCTGGATGAAAAAACCAAAAAAGGCGGTACGCCGCCGTCACATCCGGTGTTCTCTGCGATTGAGGAACTGACAGCACAGGCACTGACGCTGGAGGATGTCCTGTTTACCCGCGCGGTGTATGAGATCCGCCGGACCATCACGCAGGAGAAACAGGCCCGGGGCGAGATGGGATTTGATGATTTGCTGACCCGGCTGGATAACGCGCTGCATCAGGAAAACGGCGTTCTGCTGGCGCAGACACTGCGCAGACGTTTTCCGGTGGCGATGATTGATGAATTCCAGGATACCGATCCCCAGCAATACCGGATCTTCCGTACTATCTATCAGGAAAACACCGGTGACAACGGCACACCGGCAGATCCGTACGGACTGCTGTTTATCGGTGACCCGAAACAGGCGATTTACGCCTTCCGCGGCGCGGATATTTTCACCTATATCAAAGCGCGGCAGGATGTCAGTGCGCATTACACTCTTGGGACTAACTTCCGTTCCGCGAAGACGATGGTCGACAGCGTCAACAAGCTGTTTTTACAGGCGGATGAGCCTTTCTGCTTTAAACAGATCCCGTTTCAGCCGGTCAGTTCCGCACCGGATAATGATGAGGCCGCTTTTATTATCGGCGGAAAAACACAACCGGCGGTGCAGTTCTGGTGGCAGGCCGCAGAGGGGGTCAGCAGCGGGGATTATGAGCGGACAATGGCGGGAGTGTGTGCCGGGCAGATCTGCGACTGGCTGGATGCCGGACAAAACGGCACGGCACTGATTGGCAAGCCCGGGAAACAACGGCCGGTCAGTGCGGCAGATATTACCGTGCTGGTACGCAGCCGCCGGGAAGCACAACTGATAAAAGATGTCCTTAACCAGCGGGCGATCCCGTCTGTTTTTCTCTCAAACCGCGACAGCGTGTTTGACACACCGGAAGCCCGCGAGTTGCTGTGGCTGCTCCAGGCGGTGCTGAATCCGGAAAAGGAGCGGTTGTTGCGCAGTGCGCTGGCATCCGGGTTGTTTGGTCTGAATGCTGCGCAAATTGATGCACTGAATCAGGATGAAGCTGCCCGTGACAGGCTGGTGGACGAGTTCGCCGGTTATGGTCAGATCTGGCAGCAGCAGGGCGTTCTGCCGATGCTGCGCCGGGTGCTCAGTCAGCGGAAGATTGCGGAAAATCTTCTGGTGGGGCAGGACGGTGAACGGCGCTTAACCGATATCATGCATATCAGTGAGTTACTTCAGGAAACATCACTGACGCTGGAAAATGAACACGCCCTGGTGTGCTGGCTGGCACAACAGGTATTACGCCCGGATGCGCAGTCAGAAAGTCAGCAGATGCGGCTGGAAAGTGATCAGCATCTGGTTCAGATTTGCACTATCCATAAATCCAAAGGGCTGGAATACCCGCTGGTGTGGCTGCCGTTTATCTGTAATTTTCAGGCGGGTGGTCAGCGGCTTTATCATGATGAAACCACCTTCGAGCCGTGCCTGACACTGTCACCGGATGAAACACAGCTTGCCCTGGCGGATAAAGAACGTCTGGCAGAGGATTTACGTCTGTTGTATGTGGCGGTGACGCGGGCGGTTTACCATTGCAGCCTGGGTGTTGCGCCGATTATCAGAGGGAACCGCAAAAAAACAGGTAATACCGACCTGCATCTTAACGGGCTGGGGTATCTGCTTCAGAACGGACAGGCATGTGACAGCAAAACCCTGGCGGAGCGGCTTGATGCTTTTTGTCAGGGCGACAGCCCGGTTGCTGTCACCCGGATAACAGAACCACAACTGCAACTGTGGCAGCCCGGTATGTCACAGCCGCCGTCCCTGGCGGTGAAGCCGTTTACCCGGAATGTCAGCAGCCGCTGGCGTGTGACCAGTTACAGTGGCCTGAGTTACGGTGCATCGTCCGGCGGCACTGTGTATACACAGGACAGACAGGAAGAGATGATGGCGATGATCCGTTCTCTCAGCCCGTCACTGGATACAGATACGCTCGGTGAAGTGCAGGACGAAACCGGAACGGCACAAACCGCCGGTACCTTCCCGCGCGGTGCGATGGCGGGGACATTCCTGCACAGCCTGTTTGAAGAGCTTGAATTTGATAGTGAGCCCTCACTTGAGTGGCTGAGGGAGCAACTGCTGTCATACGGATTCTCTGCTGAATGGGCACCGTTCCTGCAAACCTGGTTCACGGATCTGGTTAATACACCGTTGTCTGCGGAAGGGCCGGTGCTCAGTGCAATCCCGGTACGTTATAAACAGGATGAAATGCAGTTTTTCCTGCCGATAGACGGCGACCTGACCGCGCAAAAACTGGATGCACTGACGCGGCAGTATGATCCGCTGTCAGCACAGGCACCACCGCTGGATTTCGCGGCAGTGACCGGTATGCTGAAAGGCTTTATTGACCTTGTGTTTTATCACGACGGTAAATATTACATAGCGGACTATAAATCAAACTATCTGGGTGACAGTCACGCAGATTATCAGCCGGACGCACTGGCGCAGGCGATGCTGGAACACCGCTATGATTTGCAGTATCAGCTGTATACGCTGGCGCTGCATCGCTATCTGCGCCACCGGTTGCCGGATTATGACTATCAGACGCATTTCGGCGGTGTGTATTACCTCTTTCTGCGCGGCATGACACCGGACCATCCCGGCTGGGGGATCTGGTTTTATCGCCCGGAGCAGGCATTCACGGAACAACTGGATGCCCTGTTTAAAGGGGAGGAAGGTTAATGAATACTCACTTACAAATCTTGTGTGCAGAGCAGATCCTGCGTCCCCTGGACTGTCAGTTCGCCGCCATGCTGGCACCGGACAGTCATCCTCTGCTGCAACTCGTCTTTGCCCTGCTCAGTGCACAAACCGGCGGCGGACACGTCTGCCTGCCGCTGTCGCGGATTATTCCCGCAGCGGAACAGGGCGGACGGCATGCGGAGATCATGCAGTCTGTCTGGAAGGCACTGAATGAGCCGGGACTGCCGGAGATAAAAGCGGCGCTGTCTGCCTCTGATGCGGTTAGTGATGGCTCACTTCCCGCACCGGTTGTGCTGTCAGAAGAGAATTTGTACCTGCACCGGATGTGGCAGTATGAATGCCGGGTGGCGGAATTTTTCTCCCGGCCTCAGCGGATTTCTGCTGATGCAGAGAAACTGCGCCCGGTTCTGGATGCATTGTTCGGTACGGAAGAACCGGAGGACTGGCAGAAAATTGCCGCAGCGGTAGCGGTCAGCAGCCGGACTTCCGTTATTTCCGGCGGGCCCGGTACCGGTAAAACCACAACCGTTGCCCGTATTCTGGCGGCACTGGTGCAATCCGCCGCTGAGCCGCTGCTGATTGAACTGGCAGCACCGACCGGCAAAGCGGCAGCCCGCCTGACTGAATCACTGGGTGAGGCGATCGCGCAGCTTGATTTGACGGATGCACAGCGGGCCATGATGCCGGAGCAAGCCAAAACCCTGCACCGCCTGCTGGGCGCTCAGCCGGACAGCCGCCGGTTACGCCATCATCAGAAAAACCCGCTGATGTCGGATGTGCTGATTGTGGATGAAGCATCCATGGTTGATTTACCGATGATGGCGTCACTGATTGATGCACTGCCGGAGAACGCTATTCTGATCCTGCTGGGGGATAAAGATCAGCTGGCTTCGGTGGAAGCCGGGGCGGTGCTGGGGGATATCTGCCGTTTTGCTGAATCCGGTTACACACCACAGCGGCGGCAGGCGCTGGAGGCTATGACCGGCTGTGTGCTGCCGGATAAGTCGCCGGCGCATCCGGTCAATGTGCAGGATCACCTCTGCCTGCTGCGTAAAAGTTTCCGTTTTGATGCCGGTTCCGGCATCGGGCAACTGGCCACCGCAGTTAACAACGGCGATATCCGGGAAACCATGGCGGTTCTCGGCGGGCAGCGGCCGGATGTCCGTTATGTGCCGCTGGAGGATGAAGAAGGCTATGCTCAGGTACTGACAGACACCATGAAAGCCTATCTGCCGTTTTTATCACTGGTGAAACAGCATGCCGATCCTGCAGCGGTGCTTGACGCCTTCAGTCAGTTCCGGCTGCTCTGTGCGCTGCGTGAAGGGCCGTTCGGTGTGGAAGGGCTGAATGAGCGCATTGAACGGCTGCTGCATCAGCAGGGGCATATCCGCCGTCCGCTGATACACCGGCACCGCGCCTATAACGGCAAACCGGTGATGATAAGCCGTAATGACAGCCCGCTGGGGCTGTTCAACGGTGATATCGGGATTATGCTGACGGATGAAAACCATGAACTGCGGGTGTATTTCCGGCTGCCGGACGGCACTATCAGGAGTATCCGCCCGAGCCGTCTTCCGGCACACGAAACAGCATATGTGATGACGGTGCATAAATCACAGGGCTCTGAGTTTGCTCATACCGCGCTGGTGCTGCCGGTGCAGCCTTCGCCGCTGGTCAGCCGTGAATTGCTGTATACAGCACTGACGCGGGCGAAGCAGTTTCTGACCATATACAGCCGGGAAGAGTGTGTTAAGCGGGCGGTGAAAACGCCGACTCAGCGGTACAGCGGACTGAGCGGGCGTTTGCGTTAGTCCGGCGGATTACTGAAAGCCCAGGATCAGGATTTTTGAGCGCCGCTGATAGTTATACAGCGCCTGTTTTTTGACCGGCAGGTTTTCAATTTCTGCCGGGACAAAGCCGCGCTCCTGAAACCAGTGAATGCTGCGGGTGGTGAGCACAAACAGCTTTTCCAGCCCGATCTGCTTTGCCTGCTGTGTGACCCGGTGCAGCAGTTCCTCGCCGCGTGCGGAGCTGCGGTAATCGGGATGCACCGCTACGCAGGCCATTTCACCGATTTTCTCTTCCGGATACGGATAGAGGGCGGCACAGGCAATCGTGGTGTTATCGCGTTCAATAATGGTGAATTTGTCGATTTCCATTTCCAGCTGTTCGCGGGAGCGGCGCACCAGAATGCCCTGTTGTTCCAGCGGGCGGATAAGCTTGAGGATCCCGCCGATATCATTGATATTGGCGCGGCGTGTCTGTTCCGAGCTTTCCATCACAATCTGTGTCCCGATACCGTCGCGGGAGAAGAGTTCCTGGATAAGCGCGCCGTCCTCCTGGTAACTGAGCAGATGGCTGCGTTTCACGCCCCGGCGGCAGGCTTTCACTGCGCCGCGCAGGAAACGGACGGTTCCGGAGTAATAATCGCCGCTGCCTTCCAGCGCCTGTACATAGTGCTCTGCATCATTCGGGTGCATTTCGGAGATAATCCCGCCGTCATCCGCCACCACACCTTGCGCAGAGCAGAAACCGATCAGCTTTTCAGCTTTCAGTTTGACGGCAATCTGCGTGGCAATCTCCTCGGAGGTCAGATTAAAGCTTTCACCGGTGACAGAAACCGCCACCGGGCCAATCAAAACGATACCGCCGTTATTGAGCTGGCGGTTGATGGCATCTTCATCGATCCGGCGGATACGCCCGCTGTGGCAGTAATCAATACCGTCATCCACGCCCAGCGGCTGGGCTATCACAAAGTTCCCGCTCACCACATTGATATGCGCACCCTGCAGCGGTGTGTTGCTCAGACACATCGACAGACGGGCGGTGATATCGAGCTGTAACTGTCCGGCTGCCTGCTTGACCAGCTCGAGAGTCCGCGCATCTGTCACTCGGGTATTTTTGTGATAAACCGGCTCGCACTGATGGGCCAGCAGATTTTTTTCAATTTGCGGACGGGCGCCGTACACCACAATCAAGCGGATGCCGAGGCTGTGCAGTAAGCCGATATCATTAACAATACCGGGAAAATTTTCATGCTCGATAGCTTCGCCGCCCAGCATCACCACAAATGTTTTGCCATGGTGAGCATTAATATAAGGAACCGACTGACGGAATCCGTCCACCAGTTCGATACTGCGCTCTTTCATAACACCCTCGTAAGTGAATTTTTATTCGCAATTTATGTATTTTTATTCTTTTTGCAAAGGAATAGCAAGCGTAAATTTTGGTCGCCGGTTAAGATTTCACCGGGTTTTATGCCGCGTTATCGCCATATAAGCCAAAAATGCATAATGACAGGGCGCAAATGATTAGATAAAGTGCCGTTTAAATTATTTACGGAATAAATTGTTCTGCTTCTTTATTTTCCGGTTTTCATAACCCGCACCGGTTATTGTTGATTTGATTTACGCTATGGATATTTTTTCATGAGTCATTCTGAACATGATGCGTCGCGCCGTCTGTTACTGAAAGGAGCTGCGGCGTTTTGTCTGCTGAGTATCAGCCCGTTCGGCTTTGCGGCGTCGTCACAGATTGTGGCGGTGCGTATCTGGCCGGCATCCAGTTATACCCGTGTGACTATTGAGTCGGATCATCCGCTGAAATATAAGCAGTTTTCACTGCAGAACCCGGAACGTATCGTTGTTGATCTGAAAAATGTGCACCTCAACAGTGTGCTGAAAGGGATGGATAAGCAGGTGCAGGATCGCGATCCGCATCTGAAGCTGATCCGTGTCGGTCAGAATGATCCGCAGACTGTCCGCCTGGTGTTTGAAGTGAAACAGGCGATGAGCCCGCAGGTGCTGGAACTGACCCCGGTCGCTGAGTTTAAAAACCGTCTGGTGCTTGATTTTTATCCGAAAAATGGTGCTGCGACAGAAGACGATCCTCTGCTGGCACTGCTGGAAGATTACAACCGCGGTGATCTCGAAGAAAGCCTGCCGCGTGAAACGCCGAAACCGGGTAAAGCCGGTCAGGACAGGCCGATTGTTATTATGATTGACCCGGGCCACGGCGGGGAAGACCCCGGTGCTATCGGGAAATACAAAACCCGCGAAAAAGATGTGGTGCTGCAGATTGCCCGCCGCCTGAAGTCGCTTATCGATCGCGAGCCGGGTATGCGTGCCTATATGACGCGCAACGAGGATGTGTTTATCCCGCTGTCGGTGCGCGTGGCGAAAGCCCGTAAAATGCGGGCGGATCTGTTTGTCTCAATCCATGCGGATGCCTTTACCAACCGCTCTGCCAGAGGTTCGTCGGTCTTTGCGCTTTCGACGCGCGGGGCAACCAGTAATACCGCAAAATATCTGGCTCAGACCCAGAACGATGCGGATAAAATCGGGGGCGTCAGCAAAAGCGGCGACAAATACCTCGACCAGACCATGTTTGATATGGTGCAGAGTGCGAGTATCAAAGACAGCCTTAAATTCGGTTCAGAAGTGCTGAAACGGATGGGAAATGTCAACAAACTGCATAAGCGCACGGTTGATCAGGCAGGGTTTGCGGTGCTGAAAGCACCGGATATTCCGTCGATTCTGGTGGAAACGGCGTTTATCAGTAACCTTGAGGAAGAGCGTCTGCTGAAAACGGCCAAATTCCAGCAGGAGATGGCAAATTCTATTTTCCTGGGGATTAAGGCGTATTTTGCCAACGGCGGGGCTGTCGCACGACGCAACTGAAAATACGGTTTATCACAGAAATTGTGCATCACAAGGATGTGGTGTGAAACGGACAGATACAGTACAGACATAGTTATGCACTGAAAAAAATCGTTTTCAGGAATGAATTTTGTGTGTTTTCAGGAAAAGTTGACAGAGAATTTGTCAGAAGAGTGGTTGCGGGGGCCGGATTTGAACCGACGACCTTCGGGTTATGAGCCCGACGAGCTACCAGGCTGCTCCACCCCGCGTCCGAATTTGTTAATGATATGAAGGTTGGTTGCGGGAGCCGGATTTGAACCGACGACCTTCGGGTTATGAGCCCGACGAGCTACCAGGCTGCTCCATCCCGCGTCCGAATATCATTAACTGAGCATATCACATTGTATTCACAGACAGCGCACTTCAAAATTGGTTGCGGGAGCCGGATTTGAACCGACGACCTTCGGGTTATGAGCCCGACGAGCTACCAGGCTGCTCCATCCCGCGTCTGTGAGGCGCTTACTATACTCAGGATGAGAGCTGATGCAAGTTTTTTCTTGATAAAAAGCTATGCTACCCCCTGATTTGGTTAATTGTCCGGCTGATTGCGTGTTTTTTATTCATTTGACCGGATGATTGTTCAGCAGCAAAAATTAAAGCGGTTGCATAATAAAAGCGATTTGATATCGTTCGCATACATATTGCATTAATTCAAATTATTGGTTGGCGGATGGGTATGAGCAAAACCGGCAGGTATTTGTTGTGCGGCGTATTATTTTCTTTATTGGTTGGTTGTGAATCGCGTCCGACAGATAAAGGTCAGCAGTATAAAGACGGGCATCTGACACAGAATTTACAGGAAGTGGCGAACGTCAACAGTCCCGGTGTGCCGGTCAACGGCCCGGACTTTCTGAAACAGGTGGAAGCCATCCGGACAACCTCGCCACGCCTGTACAATCAGTACAGCGAGAACTTCCGTGCGGTTGAAAACTGGCTGCGCTCCGGTGCGGATACCGCACAGTTGCGGCAGTTCAACCTGCACAGCTATCAGATGGAAGGCAAAGATAACTACGGAAATGTGCAGTTTACCGGCTATTACACCCCGGTCGTTCAGGCCCGTCATACCCGTCAGGGGGAGTTTCAGTATCCTATCTACCGCATGCCGCCGAAAAAAGGCAGCCGTCTGCCGAGCCGGGCCCAGATTTATAACGGCGCGCTGAGTGATAACTATGTCCTCGCCTACAGCAACTCACTGATGGATAATTTCCTGATGGATGTTCAGGGCAGTGCTTATATTGATTTCGGTGATGGTTCTGAGCTGAACTTTTTCGCGTATGCCGGGAAGAACGGGCACGGTTATACCAGTATCGGGCGTGTTCTGATCGATCGCGGCGAGGTGGAGAAGAAAGATATGTCGATGCTGGCGATCCGCCAGTGGGCCGATAATCACTCTCCGCAGGAAGTGCAGGAATTACTGGAGCAAAACGCCTCTTTTGTCTTCTTCACACCGAAGCAGTTTGCACCGGTGAAAGGGGCGAGCGCGGTACCGCTGATTGCCAAAGCCTCTGTGGCCTCGGATAAAACTCTGATCCCGCCGGGTACCACGCTTCTGGCGGAAGTCCCGGTACTGGATAATCAGGGCAATTTTACCGGCCGTTATGATATGCGCCTGATGATCGCGCTGGATGTCGGCGGGGCTATCAAGGGGCATCACTTCGATATTTACCACGGTATCGGCCACGATGCCGGGCTGATGGCTGGTTTCTACAATCACTACGGCCGCGTCTGGGTACTGAAAAAAGGGATCCCGCCGATCCTGAATCCGGCGCTGTAGTCTTCCTTTTGTGCGGTGTATACTTCACTACGATGTATGCACCGGCATCAATTCCTTCTTTTTCCGTGACTGACACCGCAGGTTCCCGATGACACAAACTTCTTTATCTGATGCGTATTTACAGCGCTTCGCCGGTATTGGCCGTCTTTATGGTCAGCAGGCACTCCGTTTATTTGCCCGGTCCCGTTTCTGTGTTGTCGGCATCGGTGGTGTCGGCTCGTGGGCTGCGGAAGCACTGGCGCGTACCGGAATCGGTGCCATTACACTGATTGATATGGATGATGTGTGCATAACCAATACCAACCGGCAGATCCACGCCATGCAGGGCACGGTCGGACAGCCGAAAATTGAGGTGATGCGGGAGCGGATCCTGGCTATCAACCCGGAATGTGAGGTGCATTGTACGGATGATTTTGTCACGCCGGATAATGTCGCAGACATGATGAGCCCGGGGTTTGATTATGTGATTGATGCTATCGACAGCGTCCGCCCGAAAGCGGCGTTGCTGGCTTACTGCCGCCGCAATAAAATTCCGCTGGTCACCACCGGCGGCGCGGGCGGGCAGATCGATCCGACACAGATTCAGGTCGCGGATCTGGCGAAAACCTTGCAGGATCCGCTGGCGGCGAAATTGCGTGAACGCCTGAAATCAGATTATGGTGTGCGTAAAAACGGCAAAGGGCGGCTCGGGATTGATTGTGTTTTCTCGACAGAGCCACTGCGTTATCCGCAGGCGGACGGCAGCGCGGCCTGCGGTATGAAAAACAGTGCGGAAGGGAGTATGCGTATGGACTGTGCCGCCGGATTCGGTGCCGCCACCGTGGTTACGGCATCCTTCGGGTTTGTGGCGGTCTCTCATGCACTGAAAAAACTGGTGGCAAAAGCGGAGCGTGCTGCGGCGGAATAAGCCTTTCAGGCGCTGAACCGCTGTGCAATGGCGCGGGCGGCATCAATCAGTGCCTGAATCCCGTTTTGTCTGGACTGGCTGAGCTGCGCACTCAGTCCGTACTGTTCATACGCTGCGGATAAATCCGCGGATAACAGAGCAGCCGGTGTCAGACCTTCCGCTTCGGTCAGCAGTACTGCCAGCAGACCTTTAACAATCCGCCCGTCACTGTCCCCCCAAAAATGCAGCGTACCGTCACTGCTGAGTGTGCCATCCAGCCAGACGCGGTTTTCACAGCCTTTAATTTCTGTCTCTTCACCTTTGCTTTCCGGCGGCAGTGCCGGTAACTGACGTGCCAGCATCACCAGCTGACGGTATTTTTCCTCCCATGAGCGGCAGGCGGAAAAGGTTTCCGTGAGCTGCTCACGGCGGATAGAGTGGCCGAACGGGTGTGCCGGGAATGTGTGTGTCATCTTTTTCTCTCAGTTGTCAGCCAGAATTTCAAGGGCAAACTGTACCGCCTGCACCAGCTGACGGACATCATCCGGCTGATTATACGGCATAAAGGAGACCCGCAGACAGCCTTCCGTGCCCAGAGCCTGACACAGCGGCTGCGCACAGTGCTGCCCGTGGCGCAGGGCGATATTTTTTTCCGCCAGCAGCGTGGCGATATCACTGTGATGAATACCATCGATATTAAAGGCCAGCAGCGGGCTGCCCGGGCTGCGGTAACTGCGGAAGCCGGGGAGTGCCGCGAGCTGCTGTTCTGCACTGTCACACAGTGCAATGGTGTAATCGTGGGCGGCGGTGAGATCGATTGTATCCAGCCAGCGCAGGGTTTCTCCGAACGCGGTAACACCGGCCACATTGGGCGTTCCTGCTTCAAAACGGGCGGGAACCGGAGCCGGGGTGAAGCTGAAAAAGTCGGTATCCGTCAGCATTTTGCCGCCGCCCTGCCACGGCTGCATGTCACTGAGCAGCTCCGGACGGCCGTACAGCACACCCAGCCCGTTCGGGCCATAGAGTTTGTGGGCGGAAAACGCATAGAAATCAACATCACTGAGAGTAACATTCAGCGGACGGTGAACCACACCCTGAGCACCGTCAGCGACAATCAGTGCACCGTGCTGATGTGCCAGCTGTGCCGCGCGGGCAATATCCGGCTGGCAGCCGGTGACATTGGACATCTGTGTGACCGCCACCAGCCGGGTGCGCGGTGACAGCAGGTGTTCCAACTGATCGCAGCACAGTGTTTTGTCCGCTGTCAGCGGCCATTTCACCAGGGTTGCTCCGGTCTGCTGTGCCAGCATGATCCACGGGATCAGGTTGGAATGGTGTTCCAGCTCACTGACAATGATTTCATCCCCCGGCTGCAGACGCGGGCGGAAAAAGCCCTGAGCGACCAGGTTCAGGGATTCGGTGGTGCCTTTTGTCCAGATACAGCTGCGGGCATCTTCAGCCTGAATCAGCTGCCGCACAGCGTCACGCGCCTGCTCAAACTGTTCAGTGACGGCTCTGGCCTGCCGGTGATGGCTGCGGTGAACGGTCGCGCCGCTGTCATGCTGATAATAGCGGGCGGTGGCCTGTGTCATCACCTCCGGTTTAAGGGCGGTGGCGGCGCTGTCGAGAAAAACAGTGTCACCGGCGGTCCCGGGAAAGGCGCGGCGGAATGTATCGGGAGAAAAGGTTTTCATCAGTGTTATCAACGGCAGTCTGAGATAAACAGAGCTTATGCAAAAAGTGCGGTATCCGGTACATCAGAGGCGGGAGCCCGGTGGTGACCGGCCGGATCGCGGCGGTAGCACCGTCAGCGACGGTTTACTATAATCAACATCGTGGCGGCTTTCCAGACGGGGGAAACGTATCTGCGGACGGAAGGCAAAAAAAAGCACCGCAATCGGCGGTGCATTCAAAAAATCACTATGGACAGACAGGGTAAATGTACAGGAAGTGAAAAAAACAGTAGCTTAAGCTACTATGTCCGGAACTCCCGGACAACTTGCAAACACAACATCACAACCACATAGCCAAAAGTTTTGCAGTATCGCTACCGTTCAACTTTTCGTTCCGGCTTAGGAAGTGGGCATACTATAGGTATTTGCTGGTGTATCATCAAGGGACAATTTATAATGCTTCGGATTACAAAAACTAATCCCGACTAAACTTACGTTACCGGTATCCGGATCTGACAGAAAAACCAGAAAATGTCCAAACGATTGCCTCCGCTCAATGCTTTGCGTGTCTTCGATGCTGCCGCCCGCCATTTAAGTTTTACTAAGGCGGCGGAAGAGCTTTTTGTGACTCAGGCCGCAGTGAGCCATCAGATGAAAAGCCTGGAAGATTTCCTCGGGCTGAAATTATTCCGCCGCCGGAACCGTTCGTTGTTGCTGACGGAAGAGGGGCAGAGTTATTATCTCGATATTAAGGAAATCTTCTCAGCGATAAACGACGCCACACGCAAACTCCAGGCACGCAGTGCCAAAGGGGCGCTGACAGTCAGTCTGTCACCGAGTTTCGCGATCCAGTGGCTGGTACCGCGTCTGTCCGGCTTTCATCAGGCCTATCCGGGCATTGATGTGCGGATCCAGGCGGTTGACCGCGAAGAAGATAAACTGGCCGATGATGTGGATGTGGCGATTTTTTACGGCAGGGGTAACTGGCCGGGTCTGCGTACAGACCGGCTGTATGCGGAATATCTGATCCCGGTGTGCGCGCCGTCACTGATGACCGGTGAACGGCCGCTCAAAACGCTGACCGATTTGTCGTATCATACACTTCTGCATGATTCATCCCGCCGTGACTGGCAGGCGTATATCCGTCAGGCGGATTTGCAGCAGCAGGTTAATGTGCAGCACGGGCCGATTTTCAGCCACAGTGCGATGGTGATTCAGGCCGCAGTGCACGGGCAGGGCGTGGCACTGGTCAATAATGTTATGGCAAAAAATGAACTGGATGCCGGTCGCCTGGTGTGCCCGTTTAAAGATATTCTGGTCAGTAAGAATGCGTTTTATCTGGTGTGTCAGGACAGTCAGGCTGATTCCGGTAAAATCGCAGCATTCCGTCAGTGGATTATGGCGCAGGCGGCGAGTGAACAGGAAAAACTAGGTTGGATGACAAGTGAGCAGGATTAACCTGAACTTCACATAAGGTATGGCAAATGAATAGTCGGTTGATGTTAATTTTTGCCGGTTTCAGCGGCTTTTTTTATGTTGCATTCGGCGCAATCGGATCGCACCTTTTAACACCGGTTCTGGCAAAGCACCAGATGGACTGGATTAATCTGGGTCTCCAGTACCAGATCTCACATACACTCGCCCTGATGGGGCTGGCCGCTGTGCTGATGCGCAAAGTGGTATTGTGGTTTTACTGGAGCGGACTGTTTTTCGGGATCGGCATTCTGCTGTTTTCCGGCAGCCTGTATTGTATGGCGCTGTTACAGATGAAATATTTTGCCTATTTTACGCCGGTTGGCGGGGTAAGTTTCCTGTTAGGCTGGTTTTGTGTATTGATTGGCGCGCTGCGTCTAAGGAAAGTGGCTTCCGGCCATGAATAAAATAGCATTATATTGCCGTCCGGGTTTTGAAAAAGAGTGTGCAGCTGAGATCACGGATAAAGCCGGGCGTCTTGAGATTTTTGGTTTCCCGCGGGTGAAAGAGAACAGCGGTTATGTCATTTTTGAATGCTATCAGCCGGATGATGCCGATCGCATTGCAAAAGAGATCCCGTTTAAAGAACTGATTTTTGCCCGTCAGATGATAGTTGTCGGTGAACTGCTGAAAAACTTACCCGAAAATGACCGGATTTCGCCGATCATGGGGATGCTGACCGGCGTGGTGGAGCGTGCGGGTGATCTGCGCGTCGAAGTGCCTGACACCAACGAAGCCAAAGAGCTGATGAAGTTCTGCCGTAAATTCACGGTACCGCTGCGTTCGGCACTGCGTCAGGAAAAACTGCTGCTGGCAAAAGAGAACCGGGGCCGTCCGGTCATTCACGTTTTCTTTATCGCGCCGGGCTGTTGCTATGTCGGTTATTCTTACTCGAATAATAACTCTGCGTTCTACATGGGGATCCCGCGTCTGAAGTTCCCGTCAGATGCACCGAGCCGCTCCACCCTCAAGCTGGAAGAAGCATTTCATATGTTTATTCCGTACGACGAATGGGAAGAGCGTCTGGAAGGCGGATTACAGGCGGTGGACCTGGGGGCATGCCCGGGCGGCTGGACGTATCAGCTGGTGAAACACAGTATGCGTGTTCAGGCCGTGGATAACGGCCCGATGGCTGAAAGCCTGATGGAAACCGGTCAGGTGCGCCATCTCCGTGAGGACGGCTTTAAGTTTGTGCCGACATCCAAAAATATTACCTGGCTGGTCTGCGATATGGTGGAGAAACCGGCGAAAGTGGCCGCGCTGATGACCACATGGATGGTTAATGGCTGGTGCCGCGAGACGATTTTCAACCTTAAACTGCCGATGAAAAAGCGCTATGAAGAGGTATCTCATATCCTCGAAAAAATGGCTGCTGAAATGAAAGAGCAGGGCGTGAATGCGCTGATCCACGCGAAACATCTGTATCATGACCGTGAGGAAATTACGGTGCATGTCCAGCGGGTGTGGGGTGCGTATAACCCGGATCGGGTCTTCTGATAAATAATCCCGGCAATGATTGCCGGGATTTTTTTGTATCACTTCATCTTCGGCAGGAAAGAGATATCCATGTAGTATTTATCAGGATTTTTCTTGTCCACATAAACGGTGACAAACTCCTGATTAATAAACGGTGAGGGGTCAAACGCAATATTGTGGCTGTAATACAGTTTCACCGTGTTTGCCGCGGTGTCATGCATTTGTGCCACAATCTGAAACGGGCTTCGGCCGTTGATATTGATCGTGGTATTGAGGATCACTTCACTGAACCGGGCTTTGACCGGCATTCCTTCCCGCAGCAGGCGCTGACCGGATTTACTCCGCAGATACATGATAATCAGCGGCAGCGTACCGGCCAGTGCAAATACCGCACCCATCCCGAGAAGAATCACGGCTCCGCCGTACAGTCCGCCGAAAGAGTGGATAACCGCGTTATCCGGGTTGCCCGGCTGGTAAATAACATCAATATCGTCACCCGGTGCATTGCGGTAACCGCTGCTGCAATAAGAGGACTCCATGACATACTCTTCCTGCCCGTCAGTGTATTTTACCACAGGGCAATAAGAAGCACCGTCATCCGAGCGGTGAACAGACAGATCGATAATTTGTCCGGTGACCACTATTCCGCTTTTTTCCTGTGAATAACCGGAAAGGTAAAAGTAACTGCCGCCCATCAGCATCAGCAAACCAATAACAGCAAAAAACCCTAAAATAATGCGTGCTTTCGTAAACATAAGCCATCCGCTAGCTGGTTAATATATTAATAAAACCGAGTGTAGGGGATGTCCGCCGGTTTATCTAACGATTTTAACTTAAGCTAAATTTGACCGGGATTATTCCGAACGAAGCTGAGTAAACACAGGCACTCCGTTGTCTGGTTTAAGAGCTGCTGTTTCCCGCTGGTAAGCGCAACTGGCTGAGATTGCCCTGTAAATGCAGATCCCGCTTCAGGGTGGCGACGTCACGGCAGCTGTAAGCCATGGCTTTTCCGTCGATCAGTTTCTGACGCCATTTTTCCGGTACCCGGTCAATGTCGCTGTAAAGTGAGTCCAGGTCAGCAAAGGTGCTGAGCAGTGTGGCCGCTGTTTTCGGGCCGATACCGGTGATGCCGGGAATTTTACTGCTGCTGATGCCGCTTAAGCCCCAGAAGTCCGGTAATTGCTGCGCGGTAACACCAAATTCGGCGGCAATAAACGGCATATCGAGCCAGCGTTTCTGAAAATAGTCGCGGATCTGAATCTGCGGGGAGAGCAGCTGGCAATAGCCTTTGTCGGTGGAGACAATCGTCACCCGGTGTCCCGCCTGACCGACTTTGTGCGCCAGTGTGGCGGCGAGGTCATCCGCCTCATCCCCTTCGGAATGCCATGCCCGGATGCCGTGACGGGCAAACATCTCCCGCAGCAGCGGCAGTTCCTGCCGGACAACTTCCGGCATCTCACTGCGTCCGGCTTTGTAACCCGGCAACAGCTGATGACGCCAGCTGTGACTGCGGTCGTCCTCATCAAAGACGGTGACCGCGTGTGTCGGTTGTGCATGATTCAGGATCTGCATCAGCGCCTGCTCACAGACCAGCAGGCCGGACTGGCTCTGCACTGCATAGATCCGGCGGATCAGATTCATTGCATCGATAATCAGTAAATGGATCATAGTCGCTATATATAATTTCCCCGCCGGCGGCGGGGAAACAGTTCAGATAAAAAGTATCAGCGGATGATTTCGTAGCATGGCTCGTAAGCCGTGCCGCCCGGTAATTTCATCCGGTGCTGTTCAACAAATCCGCGCAGCATGACATCCATCCGCTGCATAATGGCTTCCTCGCCGTGGATTTTGAACGGCCCGTGCTGTGCGATGGCCTGCATACCGTTTTCTTTCACGTTACCGGCGACAATACCGGAGAACGCACGGCGCAGATCTGCCGCCAGTTTTTCCGGCTCCTGATTGCGGTACAGGTTCAGTGCAGCCATATTTTCATGTGTCGGCTCAAACGGATGCTGCAGATCACCGGCAATTTTAATCGACCAGTTGAAGCTGTAAGCGTCCCCGGTGCTGCGGCGGTTATCTTTCACTTCCGGCATGGCGCGTTTCATTACGCGGGCAACTTCCACCGGATCATCAATAATGATCTGATAATGGCGGGTGGCTTCTTCGCCCAGGGTGTTGATCACGAAGTCATTGAGCACACGGAAATAGTCGGCGCTCTCTTTCGGCCCGGTCAGTACCAGCGGCAGTACCTGATCTTTGTTTTCCGGATGCATCAGGATCCCCAGCAGGTAGAGCAGTTCTTCAGCCGTACCGACCCCGCCCGGGAAGATGATGATCCCGTGTGCCAGACGGACAAAACTCTCCAGCCGTTTTTCGATATCCGGCATGATGATAAGTTCGTTTACCAGCGGGTTAGGCGGCTCGGCAGCAATAATGGACGGCTCGGTCAGGCCGATAAAACGGCTGTTTTTGTAACCCTGCTGGGCATGGCCGACAGCCGCGCCTTTCATCGGCGCTTCCATGGCACCCGGTCCGCAGCCGGTACAGATATTCAGCTCGCGCAACCCCAGCTCGTTCCCGACTTTACGTCCGTACAGGTATTCGGTTTCATTGATGGAGTGACCGCCCCAGCAGACAATCATATTCGGATCTTCATCAATATGCAGGGCGCGGGCGTTACGCAGGATAAAGAAAATCAGGTTGGTGATATGTGCGCTGTTGTCCAGATTCAGGCCGCGGCAGCGCTCGGCATCGGTGATCTGGGTTTGGACGAACAGAATATCGCGCAGCACGGCAAACAGGTTAGCCTGGAGTGAACGGATAATTTTGCCGTCAACAAACGCATTCTGCGGCGGGTTCACCAGTTCGAGTTTTACCCCGCGCTCACGGCGCAGCACGTTAATATCAAAATCCGGGAAACGGGACAGTAATTCATGACTGTTATCCATCTGGCTGCCGGAATTCAGCACCGCCAGCGAACAGTTGCGGTACAGACGGTACAGGTGACTGCTTGCTGTCCGTTTCAGAACATCAACTTCAAGCTGGGAAAGCAGATCCATAGAGCCTAACGGGCTGATATGTGTGATCAAGTAAAACTCCTTGTTATCCCGTGGATAAATTGTAGTCGTACAGGTTGCGCGCTGTCTGCCTTACTGACGGGCGAGACGGTCCGCAGACGGTGTAAAGTCCGTGTTGGTGCGCCACGGATTGATATCCAGCCCGCCGCGCCGTGTATAACGGGCATAGACAGTCAGGGCAACCGGGCGGCAATGTGTGTTCAGATCAGTAAAAATCCGCTCAACGCACTGCTCATGAAACTCGTTATGGTTGCGGAATGACACCAGGTACCGCAGCAGTTTTTCACGATCAATTTTGGGGCCGCGATACTGTATGGCGACGGAGCCCCAGTCAGGCTGCTGTGTAATCAGGCAGTTTGATTTTAGCAGGTGGCTGACTAACGTTTCTTCAACGACATCGTCATTTTCATTGACGGCATCAATAAGATAATCACTGCTGAACTGATAATCAGTAATCGTAATATCCTGATAATCGATACACTCGCCGGTAAAATCAATGATTTTTTGTCCGGTGAACTGATCCGGGTGCAGCAACTCCACTGTTACCGTTCCCTGTGCACAGGCGCTTAAATCCTGCTCCAGTGTGCGGCGGACATCATCCGCAGAGGCAAATACCGTCTGGTTAAAGCTGTTGAGATAGAGCTTGAAGCTCTTGGATTCGATCAGATTCAGCCCGGCGGCATCGAGGGAAACATAGCCGAGCGCAATGCAGGGCACGCCGTTCGGCTGTAACCAGGAGAGCTCATAGAGGGTCCACAGATCCGCACCGCGAAAAGGCAGATTATCCGCATGCAGATGCAGGGCATCCCGGTTGAGGCTGCGCGGCACACCCTGTAACAGAGCGGGATTGTAATGCTGCTCATAACCGGTTTTTTTACCGAGCGTCAGTGACGCCAGTTCCGCCTTTCCTTCATACAGAGACATAAATAACCCTTTTACCTCAGGTGAAAAATAGTACCGCCTGTCGCCAATACAGTCTGTCATACGTTACTATAGCGGCATGATACTTTTATGTTTAACAGGTTTTGCGATATGACCCGCACAGTTTCTCAGGCGTTACATCAGTTTACCCGGCATTATGTCGGTTTATGGCAGGAAAAAATAGGTTTACCGCCGATCAGTCACGATCTTTATGGTATTCCTTCCCCGTGTATTATCCGCACCGGTGATGAATGTGTGTACTGGGAGCCGGCGGAATTCACCGCAGACAAGCATTTGCAGCCGGTTGAGAAAGCGCTGGATATTCAGCTGCACCCGGATATCAGTGAATTCTACACGCAGCAGTTTGCGGGGGATATGCAGGCTGTTTTTGAGGATATTCAGCTCAGTCTGGTGCAGGTCTGGAGTGAGGATGATTTTATCCGCTTACAGGAAAACCTGATTGGTCATCTGGTCACGCAGCGCCGTCTGAAACTGCCGCCGACACAGTTTATCGCCACACTGGAATCAGAATTTGACATGATTTCTGTCTGTAACCTGAACGGTGAAGTGATCCTCGAAACGTTCGGTACCACAAAGCGCCGGGTGCTGGCGGCGGATACGGCATCATTTCTGTCACAGCTGACGGCGGTATGCACAGCATAAATATCACTGACAGCGGTGTGGGATTTTACCGGTGATGGCTGTAATACGGTCTGCCGTAAAATCATGGTTTACTGAAAATAAGCAGTAAATTCATTGAATTAATATTCCTGTACCACCGTGATTTCCCGCCGGTATTATTGCCTGTCACGCAGTGCTGCGGCATGCTGTCTGTGCCCATAAGGAAGTGGACGGAAATACACGGATGTATTTTCAGCAGAGACAGGATGTTATTTTATTAGAAACGAGGGGGATTTTTCCCCCTCGTTTTTAATCCCCCCTAAATCCCCGTTATGCCTTTTTATGTCTTCCGGACAGGAATTGATTTTTACTTATCTGACCTCAATGTTACGCTACAGATATCAGCGGCATTGGCTGCGGAAAATGAATTTTACAGCGTAAACAGGTTTCAGTTATGACAAAACATCAGCAGATTACTGCGATCCTGACGGACATCGAGAATGAGATGCGCGCCGTCGATCTGTGGCAGGGGCAGCCTCCGGCAGCAGAAGCATTTGAAAGCGAACTGCCGTTTGCGGTGGATACCATGAATGCCCATGAGTGGTTACAGTGGATCCTTATCCCGCGTCTGTATGCCATGATTGAACAGGGCGCGGCACTGCCGTCCGCCTTTCAGATAGCCCCGTATTTTGAAGAGCACTACAGAGGGGACGAACAGGCTGCACGCTATCTGGTGCTGCTTGACCATTTACGGGCACTGGACGGGCTTTTCGCGTGACACAACCATTGCAGGACACGCCATTACCGGAAAAAACATTACCGGAAAAACCATTACTGGAAATCTGTTATCAGGATGAACATATCGTCGCGGTGAATAAACCCGCCGGATGGCTGGTGCACCGCAGCTGGCTTGACCGTCATGAAACGGTGTTTGTGATGCAGACACTGCGCGACCAGATAGGTCAGCATGTTTTTCCGGTTCACCGTCTCGACAGACCGACCTCCGGCGTCTTGCTGATGGGATTATCGTCTGAGGTGGCACGCCTCCTGTCACAACAGCTTGAGCGGCATGAAATGCAGAAAACCTATCATGCGGTGGTGCGCGGCTGGATAGAGGAAACGGCGACGCTGGATTACCCGCTGGTGGAAGAGCTGGATAAAATCGCTGATAAATTTGCGGCGGAAAAACCGGCGCAACCGGCGGTGACACACTACCGCCCGCTGGCGAAAGTGGAGTGTCCGGTGGCTATCGGGCGTTACCCGACATCCCGTTTTACCCTGACGGAACTGAAACCGGAAACCGGACGTAAACACCAGCTGCGCCGCCATATGCAGCATCTGCGGCATCCGATTATCGGTGATACCGCCCACGGCGATCTGCGTCAGAACCGGGGATTCACAGAACATTTCGGCAGCCGCCGGCTGATGCTGCATGCATCGGAACTGGTACTGACACACCCGGTCAGCGGAGAGTCGCTGGTGCTGCATGCCGGTTTCGATGAAACCTGGCAGCGGGTGGCAGAACAGCTTGGCTGGACATTACCCTGATTTATTAATAATTTGATTTTACTGATGAAAAAGGACGGATAATGGCACGTATCGGTATTTTTATCGGCACAGTTTACGGCAATTCGCTGGCTGTGGGTGAAGAGGCACAGACCATTCTGGAGCAGGCCGGTCATGAAGTGGTGTTATTTGATGAACCGGAACTGTCACAGTGGAAAGATTACCTTACGGATGTGGCACTGGTGATCACCTCCACCACCGGACAGGGCGATCTGCCGGATAATATCCGCGAACTGTTTGCCGGTCTGCGGGATGACATCGGTTATCAGCCGTCACTGCGCTACGGTATTATCGCGCTGGGCGACAGCAGTTATGATAATTTTGCCGGTGGCGGCCATCAGTTCAATGAGTTACTGCAGGAACAGCATGCGCAGCGCATCGGCGAGATGCTGGTGATTGACGGCGCGGAAGTCGCTGCACCGGAAGAGTTTGCACAGCCGTGGCTGAAAACCTGGGCGGCACTGGTCAGCTGATCACGGAAAACAACGCCGCAGCGGCTTTGCAGCACTGCGGCAGTGTTTCATCCGGTTACTTGCGGGTCAGTTTTTCCAGATCGCTTTCAATTTCAGCGATCTTATTGGACACCACATGCTCCAGATGGCGGAGATCGTCGAGGATCTTACGTTTCAGATCGATTTCCGGCATCGTGCTCTCTGTCTGCTGGCAGATGGTATCCAGCTCTTCGATGACATAACGCAGGTTGCTGTTGATCTCATTAATCTCTTTGAAACCCTGTGCATCCTGGATAGTCTTGCGCTGACGCGGGTACTTAAACTTCACGCTCTTGGCGAAAAACTCGCCTTTATCCTTGCGGAAATAGATTTTCAGAATGTCGTTGTTCGCTTCCTGACGAAGAGTATAGCGATCAATATCTTCAGGATGCGTAATTCCCAGACTTTTTAAATTGTCGTACATGTGCGCCACCTATTGATTGTTATTCTGTCCTGTTCCCGCCGCAAAAGGCGGAAGATAAGATGCACGGATAAAAAAATAGCGGAGTTATTATCCGCTATTTCTGAGATTAGTCTATGGTGCGTAACAATTCATTAATTCCGACCTTGCCGCGCGTTTTTTCATCTACTTTTTTGACAATCACCGCACAATAGAGGCTGTAACGGCCATCTTTTGACGGCAGATTACCGGAGACAACCACAGAGCCCGCCGGGACACGGCCGTAATGGATTTCGCCGGTTTCGCGATCATAAATTTTGGTGCTCTGGCCGATATACACACCCATGGAAATCACGGAACCGGTTTCCACAATCACTCCTTCCACCACTTCGGAACGTGCGCCGATAAAGCAGTTGTCCTCGATAATGGTCGGATTGGCCTGTAACGGCTCTAATACCCCGCCGATACCGACACCGCCGGAGAGATGCACGTTTTTACCGATCTGCGCACAGGAGCCGACCGTCGCCCAGGTATCCACCATCGTGCCTTCATCCACATAGGCACCGATATTGACGTAAGATGGCATCAGTACGGTATTGCGGGCGATAAACGCACCACGGCGGGCTGCCGCAGGCGGTACCACACGGAACCCTTCGCGCTCAAAACGCGCCTGGTCGTAATCCGCGAATTTCATCGGGACTTTATCAAAGTAACGGGATTCAGCCCCGTCCATCACCTGATTGTCACTGATACGGAAAGAGAGCAGCACTGCTTTTTTCAGCCACTGATGTGTCACCCAGGTGCCGCCGATTTTTTCAGCGACGCGCAGTTTTCCGCTGTCCAGTAACTCAATCACCTGATTAACTGCGTCACGCAGTACAGGGGTGGCAGTTGCCGGTGTCACAGCGGCGCGATCTTCAAAGGCGGATTCAATAATGGCCTGTAATTGCTGCATCGGTGTTCGTTTCCTTTTATCTGGTGCTTTGATGAATTTACTCTGTTTTATCCTTTGAATTGAGGGCTTTTGTCAACCGTTCAGTCAGTTCTTCCTGAATATTTTTATCCAGCGCTTTATTATCCTTATCCGTCAGAATAAAAATATCCTCGACTTTTTCGCCGGTTGTGGTGATGCGCGCGCCGTGCAACTGAAGGCCGAGTACGGCAAAAATCTGACCAACCTGCGCCAGTAGTCCGGGTTTATCCAGCGCATATAATTCCATGTAGCTGCGCAGGCCGCGTTTATTGTGAATAAACTTCACCCGCGTCGGCACATCAAAATGGCGCAATTTGGCGGGGGCGGTCCGGGTGCGGTGGTTCGGTACATAATCTGTGGTAACCGCGCAGGCCAGTGCTTTACGGATAGTGTCATGGCGATCGGCGGCGAGAGGCTTGCCGTCCGGCTCCAGCACCACAAAGGAATCCATTGCCATATTGTCGCGGTTGGTGAAAATCTGGGCGTTCTGGACACTGAGATTGCGGCGATCCAGCTCGCTGACCACCGAAGCAAACAGGGAAGGGCGGTCGTTGCACCAGATAAAAATTTCACTGCCGCCGTGGCTGCGCTGGTTACTGATAAGGATCAGCGGTGATGCCATATCATTTTTCAGCAGTGCCCCGGCGTGCCAGGCAAGCTGTTCCGGGGTATGGCGCAGAAAATAATCTGCATGACAGCGCGACCAGAACCGGTTCAGTTTCTGCTCATCGGCACCGTCCTGACGCAGCAGGGCCAGTGCACGGTCGCTGTGGTGGCGGATCCGCTGGCGCAGATTTGGTTTGTTATGCACTCCGCGTAATAACTGGTTTTCGGTGCTGATAAACAGTTCGCGCAGCAGACTGCGCCGCCAGCCGTTCCAGAGCGAGGCATTGGTCGCCCATATATCGGCAACGGTCAGGCAGATAAGGTAACGGAGCCGCTCTGTGCTCTGCACCTCACCGGCAAAGGTGCGGATCACTTCCGGATCCTGAATATCCCGGCGCTGCGCGGTCACCGACATCAGCAGGTGTTTTTCCACCAGCCAGCTGACCAGATCTGTGTCTGCTTCATTCAGGTCGTGATATTCACAGAATTCCCGTGCATCTGCCGCACCAAGAACGGCATGATCGCCCTGTCTGCCCTTGGCGATATCGTGGAACAGAGCCGCCAGGCGCAGCAGTTCCGGCTGCGGCAGTTTCGGCCAGACATCCACACACACCGGATGATTCACCCGCTCGGATTCCAGCCTGAAAGTATCGATTTTTCCCAGCACCCGCAGTGTGTGTTCATCCACGGTATAGGCATGGAACAGATCGAACTGCATCTGCCCGACAATATTGCCCCACAGCGGCATATAGGCACCCAGCACACCATGACGGTGCATCGGAACAAACGCGGCGCTCACACCGCGCGGATGGCGCAGGATCGCGATAAACAGCTCTCTGGCCTCCGGATACTCCATCAGCGGACGGCTGAGATGCCGCCGGGCATGGCGCAGCTGACGCAGTGTGCCGGAATGAATGCCGGTGATGGTGTCATCACAGGCCATGCGGTAAAACATCCGCATAATGGCAGCGGGATCCTCACTGAACAGCGAATCACGGATAAGCCCGATACGGTGGCCGTACAGCTGAAAATCCTTATCAAGCGGTTTGGGGGTATCGTGGTGCCCTGCGTGCAGAATGGCTTCGTCGAACAATTGCAGCAGCATTTCATTGAGTTCGGACACGCGGCGGGTGACGCGGTAATAGGCTTTCATCATCCGCTCGACCGGCTGATTGTGCTCGCCGTCATACCCGAGCTGCTCCGCCACACTGAGCTGGCGATCAAACAGCAGGCGGTTATCGTAGCGGCTCAGAGACAGATGCAGGGCAAAGCGGATGCGCCAGAGCATATCCAGACATTCATTCAGCTCTTCCCGCTCGGCATCGGTCAGGAAGCCGGAACCGGCCATTTCATACAGTGACGTCGCGCCGAAATGACGGCGGGCCACCCAGAGCAGGGTGTGGATATCACGCAGCCCGCCCGGACTGCTTTTGATATCCGGCTCCAGGTTATAACTGGTGCTGTGATAGCGGGCGTGGCGCTCTTTCTGCTCTGCCAGTTTGGCGGCAAAAAAGCGCGGTGACGGCCAGAAGCTGTCATTAAATATCTGCCGCTGTAACTGCAGGAACAGCGGCAGAGTGCCGCAGATAAGGCGCGATTCAATCAGGTTGGTGGCGACAGTCAGGTCGCCGAGTCCTTCGCGGATACACTCATCCAGGGTACGGACACTGTGGCCGACCGTCAGTTTCAGATCCCACAGCACGGCAATAAACTCACCGATTTTCGGTGTGAGTGCTTCCGGCAGCGGGGCTCTGCTCAGCAGCAGGATATCGATATCCGACAACGGGTGCAGTTCCCGGCGACCGTAACCACCGACCGCCACCAGAGCGAAATCCGCCACCTCATCAAAACTGAAAAATTGCCACAGGCGGATCAGCAGCTGATCGATATAATCACTGCGGGTCAGCAGCAGGGTATGAACCGGCTGGCCTTCGCGGAAAGCCTCTGCCTGCCAGCGGCGGTAATGCTCCAGGTGCTCCCGCAGCACAGGCAGCTGCAAATCATCATCAGTAAAGGATAACGGCGAGGCGGGTTTCAGGGCTGATGCGGTACTCCGGGCGTTGTCCATGCGGGATCCTTGTGGCAGAGGTGTTCTGCTGCAAGGTTACTGCGTCAGCGGGGAAATAACCAGTTTTTTGCCGGTTCGCCGGGGTTATATCAGTACCGGGCCGGGCATCGGGATAAACTGCAGAATAATGCGTTTGTTTTCATCATCCACGCGGTAAATCAGGCAGCTGCGGAAGTAGTTATGCAGGACATCACTGAGGTTAATATAGGTATCTTCAGCGATCCCGCAGCCGTTGCTCTGTCCGTCTGTGCGGCACATACCCTGATTGACGATATCCTTCAGGTACGGGGAGGATTGCAGTATTTCCGGCGCATTATCATCGGTACTGAAACTGAACAGAGAGCGGTCCGGTGAAGCGGTCAGACGGGTGATGCGGTAGCTCTCCCCGGCATTCAGGTACTGTCTGCTCTCGCTTGCCAGCGCGGCGGTATCAATATTCAGGGCAGTGATGCTGATCCGGCCGTTGAAATAGGGATTTTCCGTCGGCAACAGGATGTTTTTCCGCGTCGGAAACGACTGTTGTGACAACGCAACCAGTGTGAAATAGGAGCCGAGGCTGCTTGCCGGGACATACACTGACTGGTGATCAAACACCGGTTTGGTAAAGGCCAGATCAAACAGATTCAGTTCGTAAACATTCTGGTGGATCTGCACACCGACAGCATACCCGCGTGCGACAAACTCTTTCTGCCACCAGCCGGATGACTTGGTCAGGAAATAAAACGGTACCAGCATGACAAGCAGGATCAGTGTGACAATACCAATAATGATACAGGCAGATTTCCGGGGGGAAGTTGTCATTCCGGTTATTCCTCAGCGTCCTGACGGCGGGGAGGTATCATGCCCGGCATGTGCGCCGGACATGAATACAGGGCGGTTACTGCGCAACGAGAATACGGGAAAGCGCACCTTCCTCGTCTTTACGCAGGGTCATGATTTCACAGCCGTCATCGGTGACAACCAGCGTGTGCTCATATTGTGCGGATAAGCCGCGATCTTTGGTTTTGACAGTCCAGCCGTCTTTCATGGTACGGATGCGGTAATCGCCGGTATTGAGCATCGGTTCGATGGTAAATGCCATGCCTTTTTTCAGCACCACGCCGCCGTCATCGCCGTCATAATGCAGCACCTGCGGTTCCTCGTGGAAGCCTTCACCGATACCGTGGCCGCAGTAGTCGCGCACGACAGAGTAATCATGTCCTTCCGCGAATTTCTGGATAGCCGCGCCGATAGTCCGCAGACGGATGCCCGGTTTAACCATACGCAATGCCAGATAGAGACTTTCCTGTGTCACTCGGCACAGACGCTCGCCCTGAATCGTCGGTTTCCCGGCGATAAACATGGCGGAGGTGTCGCCGTGGAACCCGTCTTTGATAACAGTGACATCGATATTCACAATATCGCCGTTTTTCAGGATCTTATCTTCGCTCGGAATGCCGTGGCAGACCACATCATTGACGGAGATACAGACAGATTTCGGGAAGCCGTGGTAACCGAGACAGGCGGAAATGGCCTGCTGCTTTACTGTAATATGCTCGTGGCAGATGCGGTCGAGCTCACCGGTACTGACACCCGGCACAACATGCGGGGCGATAATTTCGAGCACTTCGGCCGCAAGACGACCGGCGACACGCATCTTCGCGATGTCGTCTTCTGTTTTGATTGTGATTGCCATAATTATTGATATCCGAACCGGGAATGCCCGTTACTTTACTTAGGAAACTGGTACTGAGACGCGGTATGTTATCAGCCGGAGAAAAGGATGCCAATCATTGCGCGGAAACCCGGCGGACAACGGATAACCGCCGGCATGAAAACTGAAGAAAATGTGGTATCGCTGCGGCTTTTATGGTATAAAGCGCGCCGGCATTCCGTGTATTTTGCCCGGTTGCCGGAAACTTAAATTAACTCAACTGTTATAACACACACGAATCGGCACGTGCGCCGGGGTGCTCCGAAGCTTAACGCTGACAGGGAGTCGGAAGCATGGGATTCGTGGAGGCATAACCCCAACTTATTATTTACAGAGGTTTAAAATGGCTACTGTTTCCATGCGCGATATGCTCCAGGCGGGCGTTCACTTCGGTCACCAGACTCGTTACTGGAACCCGAAAATGAAACCATTCATCTTTGGTGCCCGTAACAAAGTGCATATCATCAACCTGGAAAAAACTGTTCCGATGTTCAACGACGCATTAGCTGAACTGAACAAAATCGCTTCACGCAAAGGTAAAATCCTGTTCGTAGGTACCAAGCGTGCTGCAAGCGAAGCGGTACAGGAAGCTGCAATCAGCTGTGACCAGTTCTTCGTGAACCACCGCTGGTTAGGCGGTATGCTGACTAACTGGAAAACAGTCCGTCAGTCAATCAAACGCCTGAAAGATTTGGAAGCACAGTCTCAGGACGGTACTTTTGACAAACTGACCAAGAAAGAAGCGCTGATGCGTACCCGTGAACTTGGTAAGTTAGAAAATAGCCTGGGCGGTATCAAAGACATGGGCGGTTTACCTGACGCTCTGTTTGTTATCGATGCTGAGCACGAGCACATTGCAATCAAAGAAGCAAACAACCTGGGTATCCCTGTATTTGCTATCGTTGATACTAACTCTGATCCGGACGGTGTTGATTTCATCATCCCGGGTAACGATGATGCAATCCGTGCAATCAAGCTGTACCTGGGCGCAGTCGCGACTTCTGTCCGCGAAGGCCGTTCACAGGATCTGGCTGTTCAGGCTGAAGAATTAGCCGCTGAATAATCTGAGTCCGCTCTCTGAGCGCTCTTATTAACCAGGTATTGCTGCAAATGGTTAGGGAGCCGTCATGGCTCCCTATACGCATCTGATATACGAACAACTCCCCGCAGAAACAGTTTCTGCGAGCTCATCGAGGAAATAACATGTCTGGAATTACCGCTGCATTGGTAAAAGAACTGCGTGAACGTACTGGCGCAGGTATGATGGAATGTAAAAAAGCACTGGTTGAAGCAAACGGTGATATCGAATTAGCTATCGATAACATGCGTAAATCCGGCCAGGCTAAAGCAGCGAAAAAAGCAGGCCGCGTTGCTGCTGAAGGCGTTATCTTATCTGCTGTCAGCGCAGATGCTAAATTCGGCGCACTGATCGAAGTTAACTGTGAAACAGACTTCGTTGCAAAAGATACCGGTTTCCTGGCATTCGCACAGGACATCCTGAATTTCGTTATGGCTGAGAAAACTGCTGATGCAGAAGCTATCGTTGCGAAATTCGAAGAACAGCGTGTTGCACTGGTTGCCAAAATCGGTGAAAACATCAGCTTCCGTCGCGCTGCTATCTTAGAAGGCGACATGGTCGGTTCTTACATGCACGGCGCACGTATCGGTGTTCTGGTTGCGGCAACCGGCGCAAACGAAGAACTGGTTAAACACATTGCTATGCACGTTGCGGCAAGCAAACCTGAATATACCAAACCTGAAGATGTTCCTGCTGATGTTGTTGCTCACGAGAAACAAATCCAGCTGGATATCGCAATGCAGTCCGGTAAACCTCAGGAAATCGCAGAGAAAATGGTTATCGGCCGTATGAACAAATTCACCGGCGAAATCTCTCTGACCGGTCAGCCGTTCGTTATGGAACCAAGCAAATCTGTCGGCGATCTGCTGAAAGAAAACAAAGCAGACGTGACTGCATTCATCCGTTTCGAAGTGGGTGAAGGTATCGAGAAAGCTGAAGCTGACTTCGCTGCAGAAGTCGCGGCAATGAGCAAATAATCATTGCATATCAGAGCCGCCGGAAGGCGGTTCTGTTTTATCTGCAGTACCCCTGTTTATCATCCGGGCATCCGTCCGGGTATCTCTGGCAATAAATTCATCTGTTTAGGACAGAACACCATGGCTACCAATGCAAAACCTGTTTATCAACGTATTCTGCTGAAGCTCAGTGGCGAGGCTTTACAAGGGAATGAAGGTTTCGGAATTGATGCGACTGTACTTGACCGTATGGCGCAGGAAATTAAGGAACTGGTTGAACTGCAGATTCAGGTCGGTGTCGTTATTGGCGGGGGCAATCTGTTTCGCGGCGCAGGGCTGGCCGAAGCCGGTATGAACCGCGTTGTCGGTGACCATATGGGTATGCTGGCAACCGTGATGAACGGTCTGGCAATGCGTGATGCACTTCATCGCGCTTATGTGAATGCGCGGCTGATGTCTGCGATTCCGCTCAACGGCGTTTGTGACAACTACAGCTGGGCTGAGGCAATCAGTCTTTTACGTCACGGCCGTGTGGTTATTTTTTCTGCCGGAACAGGCAACCCATTCTTTACCACAGATTCTGCGGCCTGTCTGCGCGGGATCGAAATTGAAGCGGATGTGGTGCTGAAAGCCACAAAAGTGGATGGCGTTTACTCAGCCGATCCGGCCAAAGACCCGGATGCGGTGCTGTATGAAAAACTCAACTATCAGGATGTGCTGGAACGCGAACTGAAAGTGATGGATCTGGCGGCCTTTACCCTGGCCCGTGACCATAACCTGCCAATCCGTGTTTTCAACATGAACAAACCCGGTGCATTACGCCGTGTCGTGATGGGCGAGAACGAAGGTACCTTGATTTCGCGTGACTAAACGCCGGGACACCGGCGGAATTTGACGGTATCATTTATAAATCGATTCGCCAAAATTATAATGCGGGCCGCGCGACAGGCACGGTCTGAAAAATTACCCGTTTCCAAGGACTCATAACGTGATTAATGAAATCCAGAAAGACGCGCAGGAACGCATGGAAAAATGCGTCGAGTCGCTGAAATCCCAAATCAGTAAAGTGCGCACCGGCCGTGCTTCCCCGAGCCTGCTGGACGGTATCGTTGTTGAATATTACGGTACACCGACTCCGCTGCGTCAGTTAGCTAACGTGGTTGCGGAAGATTCACGCACCCTGGCTATCACGGTGTTTGACCGTTCAATGTCACCGGCTATCGAAAAAGCGATTATGGCCTCTGACCTCGGTTTAAACCCGTCATCTGCCGGTACGGTTATCCGTGTTCCGCTTCCTGCACTGACTGAAGAACGCCGTAAAGACCTGATCAAAGTCGTCCGCGGTGACGCAGAACAGGGTCGTATTGCTGTGCGTAACGTCCGCCGTGACGCGAACGATAAAGTCAAAGCACTGCTGAAAGACAAAGAAATCAGTGAAGATGATGACCGCCGTTCCCAGGACGACGTTCAGAAAATGACTGACCTGTTTATCAAAAAAATCGATGATGCACTGGCAGCAAAAGAAAAAGAGCTGATGGAATTCTGATCCGGATGCTGTGCTGAACAGAACATATAAAAATAGTGCCCTCAGGCACTATTTTTTTACTTATCAGTTGCGGAAATGACTTCTCACTCTCTGTTGACCAAAGTGCTATACTTTTGCGATTCGAAATAACGATAAAGTAACATTGAGTATTTATCATGAAAGGTTTGGCAATTCTCGGATCCACAGGATCTATCGGTAAAAACACACTCTCGGTTATTCGTCAGCACCCGGATCTGTTCCGTGCGGTGGTTCTGGCAGCCGGGAAAAATGTTCAGACGATGTTTGAACAGTGTCTGGAATTTAAACCCCGCTATGCGGTGTTATCCGACGAAGTGGCTGCCGGTGAATTGCGTATTCAGCTGAAACTCCACGGCAGTGCAACCGAAGTGCTCAGCGGCAGTGCCGCTATCTGTGAAGTGGTTCAGCTTGATGAAGTGGATCAGGTGATGGCCGCTATTACCGGGGTGGCCGGGCTGCTGCCGACCCTCGCGGCTATCCGCGCTGACAAACGTATTCTGCTGGCAAACAAAGAAGCGCTGATCACCAGCGGGCGTCTGTTTTTTGCCGCCATGAGCACCAGCCGCGCTGAACTGTTTCCTATCGACAGCGAACATAACGCGATTTTCCAGTCCCTGCCGGCCGGCGTACAGTTATCTCTCGGGCATGCTGACCTGACTGCCGCAGGTATTGATTCCATTATCCTGACCGGCTCCGGCGGCCCGTTCCGCGAAACCACCTTATCTGAGCTGGCCAATATGACCCCGGATCAGGCCTGTGCACATCCGAACTGGTCAATGGGACGTAAAATTTCCGTGGATTCCGCGACGATGATGAATAAGGGCCTTGAATATATTGAGGCACGTTATTTCTTTAATGCATCAGCAAAACAAATGGAAGTGATTGTGCATCCGCAGTCGGTGATCCACTCCATGGTCCGCTATACTGACGGCAGCATTATCGCGCAGCTGGGCACACCGGATATGCGCACCCCGATCAGTTATTCCATGAGTTATCCGGGCCGTATTACCGCCGGAGCTGAACGCCTTGATTTTACCCGTATGGGCGGCCTGACATTCACTGAGCCGGATTATAACCGTTACCCGTGCCTGAAACTGGCGATCGAAGCCTGTGATGACGGGCAGGCGGCAACCACGGCAATGAATGCGGCGAATGAAGAAACTGTGCAGGCATTTTTACAAAACAGAATCCGTTTCACAGATATCGCGCAAATAAACCGTATGGTAGTGGAAAATCACCGGTTCACGGAACCTCAGTCAATTGATGATGTCCTTATTATTGATAAACAGGCGCGGGAACTGACCCGTAAATCAATCGGAAAAATCGCGAAGTAATTAATTTATATTAACGGGTTGCGTTTGTCGGTGAATAGCGCAAGTGATATAGTTCAGCGTTGCGATTTCTGTAAATCAGATTTTTAATGACCGGTTAATAACACCATGACGTTATCACTGACAAACAGAGACAACACCGTGAACCTGCACGGTGTTTTTGTGTCTGACGCCATGTATTAACCGATACCTCAAAGGATTAACTTGCGTGACAGTATCCAGTGAAAATGCCTCAGAAAAGCCGGGACCTCAGCATGTCGCCATTATTATGGACGGCAACGGCCGCTGGGCAAAAAAACGCGGAAAATTGCGGGTTTCCGGCCATCGCGCAGGGATCAAATCGGTCCGCAGCTCGGTCAGTTTTGCCATCAAAAACCAGATAAAATCCCTGACACTTTATGCCTTCAGTAGTGAAAACTGGAACCGTCCTGAACAGGAAGTCCACTCACTGATGGAGTTGTTTGTCTTTGCGCTGGACAACGAAGTCAAAAGTCTGCACAAGCACAATGTCAGATTATCTGTCATCGGTGATATCAGCCGGTTCAGCCCGCGTCTGCAGGAGCGTATCCGCCGTGGTCAGGTGCTGACCGCCAATAACACCGGTTTACAGCTGAATATCGCCGCCAACTACGGCGGACGCTGGGATATCACCCACAGTGTGAAACAGGTGATAGCACAGGTGCAGCGCGGGGAATTGTCCGCTGAGGATGTCAGCGAACAGGATATCAGCCGTCATATCTCGCTTCATGACCAGCCGCCGATTGATCTCGTGATCCGCACCGGTGGTGAGCATCGTATCAGTAACTTCCTGCTCTGGCAGGTTGCGTACGCCGAATTTTATTTTACAGAAGTGCTGTGGCCTGACTTTGATGAAAACGCATTCAGCGATGCGGTGACTTCTTTTACACAGCGTGAGCGCCGTTTCGGCGGAACCACACCTGATGATCAGTCTGAGCAGGCTCCGGGAGGAAATGTTGCTTAAGTACCGTCTAATTACTGCCATTATTTTAATTCCGCTGGTACTGCTGGCGATGTTTATGCTCGCACCGGCACATTTCGGCTGGGTGGTGATTGCCGTGTGTGGTCTGGCCGGCTGGGAATGGGCGCAGTTTGCCGGTCTGAAAGGTGCCGGACAGCGTATTGTCACCGGTGTGCTGTTTGCCGCCGGTCTGGCTGCGTGGCAGCTGACACTGGATATGAATAACCTGATGGCGGATGCTGCTGTACAGGTCAGCCTGTGGGCGGCGCTGGTCTGGTGGGTCTGCGCGGTGCTGCTGGTGATCAGTTTCCCAAAATCCGCCGCGCTGTGGAAAGATTCTGTGATTATCCGCCTGATCTTCGGGGTGGTGACCATTGTTCCGTTTTACAGCGGCATGATGGTACTGCGCAACCAGGGATATGCGGGCGGTGATGTGTATCAGGGGGCCTGGTGGCTGCTGTATGTCATGCTGCTGGTCTGGGCGGCGGATTCCGGGGCGTATGCCTTCGGCCGTCTGCTGGGCAAACACAAAATGGCACCGCGTGTCTCGCCGGGCAAAACCCTGGAAGGTCTGGCCGGTGGCCTGATTACCGCCGGTCTGGTGTCCTGGCTGTTCAGTCACTATTCGCCGTTGCAGACACTGCCGGAAAACCTGATTATCGTGTCAGTGATTGTGGTTCTGATTTCTGTGTTCGGTGATCTGACCGAAAGCATGTTTAAACGTCAGTCCGGCGTGAAAGACAGCAGTCAGCTGATCCCGGGGCATGGCGGCGTGATGGATCGCATTGACAGCCTGACCGCGGCAGTACCGGTATTTGCCGGTCTGATCCTGTTAGTATTCTCCGGCTTTTAAGCACACCGGGAGCAGACAGAAAACGCATGATGACTTTTATCTGGAACTCAGCCGCGTTTGTTATCGCGCTGGGGATTTTGGTTACCGTACATGAGTTCGGGCACTTTTGGGTGGCCCGGCGCTGCGGTATTTTTGTCGAACGGTTCTCCGTCGGTTTCGGCAAAGCACTCTGGCGGCGCACAGACAAACACGGGACAGAATTTGTCATCGCAATGATTCCGCTCGGCGGCTATGTCAAAATGCTGGATGAGCGTGTGGCACCGGTAGCACCGGAGCGTCGCCATCAGGCGTTTAATAACAAAACCGTCGGCCAGCGGGCGGCGGTGGTCAGCGCCGGGCCGATCGCTAACTTTCTGTTAGCCATCGTGGCGTACTGGATTGTGTTTATGATCGGTGTGCCGGCGGTTCGTCCGGTCGTGGCGGATATCCGCGCGGGGTCGGTCGCAGAACAGGCAAATATTTTGCCCGGGATGGAACTAAATGCTGTTGACGGCATCGAAACGCCTGACTGGAATAGTGTGCGGATGGCGATGATCAGTAAAATCGGCGATGATTTTACCGTTCTGAATGTGATTCCGGAACCGGGGTCAGCACCGGCGGAAAAACGCCTCGATCTCACCCGCTGGAAATTTGATCCGGAAAAACAGGATGCTGTCCTGTCTCTGGGGATCATGCCGGTGTCCGCAAAGGTCAGTAATGAGATTAATGCACTGACGCCCGGGGGGCCTGCTGAAAAAGCCGGTTTACAACCGGGGGACAGGATCGTTAAAGTAAGCGGGGAGCCGCTTACGGTCTGGCAGCCGTTTACGCTCTTTGTACGTAATAGTCCCGGTAAAACGCTCGATTTACTGATTGAGCGGGGCGGAGAACATATTAATGTGCCTCTCACACCGGAGATAAAAAACAGCGGCGGCAGTAAACAAATTGGTTTTGCTGGTGTCGAATTAAAGGTTATTCCGCTCGACCCGCAGTATATTACGGAACATCAGTACGGGCCGGTGGAAGCGGTTGCCGAGGCAACCGGGAAAACCTGGCAGTTAATGAATCTGACCGTGAAAATGATCGGCAAGCTGGTGACCGGTGATGTAAAACTGAATAATCTCAGCGGTCCGGTATCGATTGCGAAAGGTGCCGGTATTTCCGCCGATTCCGGCTTAGTGTATTATCTGATGTTTCTGGCGCTCATCAGCGTCAATTTAGGGATCATAAATCTGTTCCCGCTGCCAGTTTTAGATGGTGGACACCTGTTATTCCTGCTTATCGAGAAGATAAAAGGCGGGCCGGTGTCTGAGCGTGTACAAGACTTCAGTTATCGTATTGGTGTAATGGCACTGGTACTGTTGATGGGGCTTGCACTTTTCAATGATTTCTCCCGCTTCTGATTAAGGAAGACCGGGACCGGTAAGGAAAACGCATAACAACGATGGCGATGAAAAAGTTGCTCATAGCGTCGCTGCTGCTTGGCAGCTTCACTGCATACGGTTCAGACGGATTCGTGGTTCAGGACATTCAGTTTGAAGGTCTTCAGCGCGTCGCCGTTGGTGCTGCATTACTGAACATGCCTGTCCGTGTCGGAGACACGGCCAGTGATGAGGATATCGGACGTACCATTCGCGCACTGTTCGCGACAGGTAACTTTGAAGATGTCCGCGTCCTGCGTGAAGGTAATGTACTGCTGGTTCAGGTGAAGGAACGTCCGACCATTGCAAATATCACCTTCTCGGGTAACAAATCCGTGAAGGACGACATGCTCAAACAGAACCTGGAAGCATCCCGTATCCGCGTCGGGGAAGCCCTTGACCGGACGATGCTGTCAAACATTGAAAAGGGGCTGGAAGATTTCTATCACAGTGTCGGTAAGTATAACGCGACGGTAAAAGCCGTTGTCACACCACTGCCGCGCAACCGTATTGATGTGAAATTCGTTTTTGCGGAAGGTGTATCCGCGACTATTCAGCAAATCAATATCGTCGGTAACACTCAGTTTACCACGGCTGAACTGGTTAACCGTTTCCAGCTGCGTGATGATGTACCGTGGTGGAACCTGGCGGCTGATCAGAAATACCAGAAACAGAAACTGGCCGGTGACCTTGAAACCCTGCGCAGCTTCTATCTGGATCGCGGTTACGCGAAATTCAATATTGATTCGACTCAGGTCAGCCTGACGCCGGACAAAAAAGGTATCTATATCACCATCAACGTGACCGAGGGCGAGCAGTATCAGATTGCCGGGGTTCAGGTTGCAGGTGAAACGGCCGGTCACTCCGCTGAAATCACCGAGCTGACCGCCATTGAGCCGGGTTCACTCTATAATGGTGCTCAGGTCACCAAAATGGAGAATGATGTCAAAAATATGCTCGGCCGTTACGGCTATGCGTATCCGCGCGTCATGACCCAGCCGGAAATTAATGAAGCCGATAAAACCGTGGTTCTGCATGTGAATGTGGATGCCGGTAACCGTTTCTATGTCCGCCAGATCCGTTTCGCCGGTAACGACGTGAGTAAAGACTCCGTTCTGCGCCGTGAAATGCGTCAGATGGAAGGGGCATGGTTAGGTAACGATCTGGTTGAAGCCGGTAAAGAGCGTCTGAACCGTACCGGTTACTTTGAAACCGTTGAGGTGGAAACCCAGCGTGTGCCGGGTGTGCCGGATCAGGTCGATGTCGTCTATAAAGTCAAAGAGCGTAACACCGGTTCCCTGAACTTTGGTGTGGGCTTCGGTACAGAGAGCGGCGTCAGCTTCCAGGTGGGTGTCACCCAGGATAACTGGTTAGGTACCGGTTATCAGGTTGGTGCGAACGCCAGTAAGAACGACTACTCAACGTACGCTGAACTGTCACTGACTGACCCGTTCTTCACGGTTGATGGTGTGAGTCTCGGCGGCCGTATTTTCTACAACGACTTCCGTGCGGATGATGCAGACTTGTCCGGTTACACCAACAAAACCTATGGTGTGGACGGAACGCTCGGCTTCCCGATCAACGAAAATAACTCCCTCCGTTTAGGTCTGGGTTATGTGCATAACACCCTGTCACGTATGGAACCACAGGTTAATATGTGGCGTTATCTGCACTCAATGGGTGAAGAGCCGAACTATAAAGATCGTGCGGAATTCCGTGCCGATGACTTTACCCTGACAACTGCGTGGGTTTATAACAACCTCGACCGTGGTTACTTCCCGACCTCCGGTGTGAAATCCACTGTGAGTGCGAAAGTCACGGTTCCGGGCTCTGATAACGAATACTATAAACTGATCGCAGATACCACCGGCTACTACCCGATTGACGAAAACGGCAGCTGGGTTGTGATGGGACGCGGTCGTTTAGGCTTCGGTGATGGTCTCGGCGGCAAAGAACTGCCGTTCTATGAGAACTTCTATGCCGGTGGGTCCGGTACCGTCCGTGGTTTCCGTTCCAATACCATCGGTCCGAAAGCAGTCTACTATGACGGGGCATCCGATAAGTTACGCAGCGACAGCCCGTCCCGTGATGCTATCGGGGGTAACGCGATGGCGGTGGCCAGTATGGAACTGATCACTCCGACACCGTTTATCGACGAAAAATACACGAATTCTGTCCGCACATCACTCTTTGTGGATGCCGGTACAGTGTGGGATACCAATTGGGACAATACTGAGCTTATGCAGAAGTATGGTATTCCTGATTACAGTAAAGCAGGGAACATCCGTGTTTCTACTGGTGTTGCGTTCCAGTGGATTTCTCCGCTCGGACCATTGGTCTTCTCTTATGCGAAGCCAATCAAAGACTACCAGGGTGACCGGACAGAACAGTTCCAGTTTAATATCGGTAAGACCTGGTAATTGCAGTACAGGGTTACCATGCGTAATAACCAGTACGCTCAGTGTGCAAAGGGAATCTTTACCATTGGGTTTAATATCCAACCAGTAAATGGTGTTTAAGGGGTTTTATTGTGAAAAAGTTATTAACTGCTGCCAGCGTGGGTATGGTATTAGCGATGTCTGCCGGTGCTGCTCAGGCTGCTGACAAGATCGCGGTTGTCAACATCGGTGAAGTTGTCCAGAAAATGCCGGGCCGTGAAGCGGCAGCAAAACAACTGGAAAGCGAATTCAAAAGCCGTGGTACTGAACTGCAGAGTTTAGAAAAAGATCTGCAGACCCGTGCTCAGAAACTGCAGAAAGACGGCGCGACCATGAAAGACAGCGAGCGTCAGAAACTGGCAGGTGAATTCGACACCAAACGTGCTGACTTCGCGAAAAAAGCCCAGGCATTTGACCAGGATTTCCAGAAACGTCAGATGGAAGAGCGCAACAAAGTCATGAAGCGTGTTGAAGATGCAGTGAAATCTGTTGCTTCAAAAGGCGGATATGACGTTGTGATCGATGCTAACGCAGTTGCTTACTCTGTTTCCGGCATTGATATCACTGCTGATGTTCTGAAACAGGTTAAATAATTAATGTCTTCCATTCGATTAGCTGATCTCGCTCAGCAGTTGAATGCAACGTTACACGGTGATGGCGATCTCGTCATCACCGGTATCGCACCTATGCATTCAGCAAACAGCGGGCAAATTACCTTTCTGTCTGATGCCCGTTACCGGGAAAAACTGGCTGGTTGTCAGGCGGGTGCTGTGGTATTGCGTGAAGACGATTTACCGTTTTGTCAGGTCGCTGCCCTTGTGGTGAAAGACCCGTACCTGGCGTATGCGCATATGGCGCAGATTATGGATACCACACCGGCTCCGGCTGAGAATATCCATCCGTCTGCGGTGATTGACCCGTCAGCCTCTCTCGGGGCGAATGTGTCGGTCGGTGCGAATGCTGTCATTGAGTCCGGCGTGGTTCTGGGTGACGATGTTATCATCGGCGCAGGATCGTTTGTCGGCAAAAATACCACCATCGGTGCCAAAACCCGTATCTGGGCAAATGTCACCGTGTACCACGGGATCGTGATTGGCGAAGGCTGCCTGGTTCATTCCAACACCGTTATCGGTGCGGACGGATTCGGTTATGCCAACGACCGCGGTCAGTGGGTTAAAATCCCTCAGCTGGGTTCCGTTATTATCGGTGACCGGGTTGAAATCGGCTCCTGTACCACTATCGACCGTGGTGCATTAGAAAATACGGTAATCGGTAATGGTGTTATCATTGATAACCAGTGCCAGATTGCCCATAACGTCATAATCGGCGACAACACCGCAGTAGCCGGTGGTGTGATTATGGCCGGGAGCCTGAAAATCGGCCGCAACTGTATGATTGGCGGAGCAAGCGTCATTAATGGTCATATGGAAATCTGCGATCGCGTCGTCGTGACAGGTATGGGCATGGTAATGCGGCCTATCACCGAACCGGGTGTATACTCCTCCGGTATTCCGTTACAGCCAAATAAAACATGGCGTAAAACTGCCGCGCTGGTGATGAACATCAGCGAAATGAATAAACGCCTGAAGGCAGTCGAACGGCAGCTGGATAACGACGATAAATAACAGCGCATTTTGCGGTATTTTTGCGGCCTGCTAACCGCGTGACGGGTATAGCAGGCCGTGTTATTAATAAGACATATGACAAAGAGACAGGAAGAGTATTCTGATGAGTGACAACCATACTCTCAAAATTGATGAAATTTTAGAGCTTCTTCCGCACCGGTATCCGTTTTTATTAGTGGATCGCGTGCTGGATTTTGAAGAAGGTAAATTTTTACGTGCCGTGAAAAACGTATCATTCAATGAGCCGTTCTTCCAGGGGCACTTCCCGGGCAAACCGATTTTTCCGGGCGTTCTTATTCTGGAAGCGATGGCTCAGGCCACCGGCATTCTGGCGTTCAAAAGCCTGGGTAAATTAGAGCCGGGCGAATTGTATTATTTTGCCGCCATCGATGACTGTCGCTTTAAACGCCCGGTACTGCCGGGAGACCAGATGATCCTCGAAGTGACTTTCCATAAGGAACGCCGCGGCGTTGCCCGTTTCACGGGTGTTGCGAAAGTTGACGGAGAAGTTGCCTGCGAAGCTACCATGATGTGTGCACGCCGCCGTGAGGGGTAATAAATGATCGATAAAACCGCCCGGATCCACCCGTCTTCCATTATCGAAGACGGCGCCGTTATTGGTGCCAATGTCACCATCGGTCCTTTCTGCTGTATTGGTGCGGATGTTGAGATCGGTGAGGGGACTGAAATCAAGTCCCATGTTGTGATTAATGGTCATACCAAAATTGGTCGTGATAACCAGATTTTCCAGTTTGCCTCCATTGGTGAGATAAACCAGGATCTGAAATACAAAGGTGAACCGACCCGCGTTGAAATCGGTGATCGTAACCGTATCCGCGAAAGTGTGACTATTCATCGCGGCACCGCGCAGGACACCGGCGTTACCCGTATCGGTAACGACAACCTGCTGATGATCAATGCCCATGTTGCTCACGACTGTGTGATCGGCAACCATTGTATCATTGCCAACAACGGAACCCTGGCGGGTCATGTCACGCTGGATGATTATGTCATCCTGGGTGGCTTATCGGCTGTTCATCAGTTCTGCCGTATCGGTGAGCACGTGATGGTCGGCGGCTGTTCAGGTGTGGCGCAGGATATCCCGCCGTTCTTAATCGCGCAGGGTAACCATGTGACCGCCTTCGGCCTCAATGCTATCGGCCTCAAACGCCGTGGTTTTGATAAAGACGATATCAGTGCGTTACAGAATGCCTATAAAGTCCTGTACCGCAGTAATCTGACGCTGGCAGAAGCCAAAGTGCAGTTGGCTGAACTGGCGAAAGAAAATGTCCATGTAAAAACCTTCGCTGACTTCCTGGATACCGCTGAACGCGGGATCATCCGTCCGTAATTGCGGGGGCTGCCATGTCGGTATCACCTCGTCCGCTCACGATAGGTATTGTCGCCGGAGAAACCTCCGGCGATATTCTCGGCGCAGGCTTAATGCGCGCACTGAAAGAAAAATATCCGGATGTTCGTTTCTTCGGGGTTGCTGGTCCGCTGATGCAGGCGGAAGGCTGTGAAACCTGGTATGAAATGGAAGAACTGGCGGTGATGGGCATTGTGGAAGTGCTGGGGCGCCTGCCGCGTCTGCTCTCCATCCGCCGTGATCTCACCCGCCGCTTCCGTGAACTGAAGCCGGATGTTTTTGTCGGCATTGATGCACCGGATTTCAATATCACCCTGGAAGGACGGTTAAAGTCTTCCGGGATCAAAACGATCCACTATGTCAGTCCGTCAGTCTGGGCGTGGCGGCAGAACAGGGTCTTTAAAATCGCCAAAGCGACCAATCTGGTGCTGGCTTTCCTGCCGTTCGAAAAAGCGTTTTACGACAAATACAATGTGCCGTGCCGCTTTATCGGCCACACTATGGCAGATGCACTGCCGTTGCAGCCGGACAAAACCGCTGCCCGTGACGCACTGGGGCTGGATCCGTCCGCGCCGTGTCTGGCAATACTGCCGGGCAGCCGTCACGCGGAAGTCTCGATGCTCAGCGGCGATTTTCTGAAAACCGCGCAACTGCTGCGGCAGGCACTGCCGGATTTACAGATTGTGGTGCCGCTGGTAAATGCGAAACGCCGCGCTGAATTTGAAGCTATCAAACAGGAAATTGCCCCGGAACTGGATGTGCACCTGCTTGACGGCCGCGCCCGTGATGCCATGATTGCCTCGGACGCCGCACTGCTGGCGTCAGGTACGGCGGCACTGGAGTGCATGCTGGCGAAATGCCCGATGGTCGTGGGCTATCGCATGAAGCCGTTCACGTTCTGGCTGGCGAAACGGCTGGTCAAAACTTCGTATGTGTCACTGCCGAACCTGCTGGCAGGGTGTGAGATCGTGCCGGAACTGTTACAGGATGAGTGCCGCAGTGATCTGCTGGCAAATGCACTGCTGCCGCTGTTGCAGGGCGGTGAAGCCGTGGATAAACTCAGAGAAACCTTCCTGGAACTTCATCAGAAAATCCGTCTTGATGCGGATAATCAGGCGGCACAGGCCGTATCAGATATAGCGAGTAATTAATGGATTTTGTTTATCCGGCCGCGGCACTGATTGCCGGTGTCGATGAAGTCGGCCGCGGGCCGCTGGTCGGCGCGGTGGTTACCGCCGCCGTTATTCTTGATCCGCAGAACCCGATCGACGGTCTGGCGGACTCCAAAAAGCTCACGGAGAAAAAACGTGAGCGCCTGTTTGCGGAAATTCAGGAAAAGGCACTGTACTGGAGTATCGGCCGCGCGGAAGCGGCGGAAATCGATCAAATCAATATTTTGCAGGCCACATTCCTGGCGATGCAGCGGGCGGTTGCCGGGTTGCCGGTGCGTCCGGGTTTTGTACTGGTGGACGGCAACAAAGCGCCGGATTTTGGTGTCCCTGCTCAGGCAGTGATCAAGGGTGACGGGCTGGTGCCGGAGATCAGTGCGGCGTCGATACTGGCAAAAGTCACGCGGGATCGCGAAATGGCGGAGCTGGATAAACAATTCCCGCAGTACGGATTTGCAAAACACAAAGGTTACCCGACAGCGCTGCATCTTGAGATGCTGGCACAGTATGGGGTGACAGAGCATCACCGCACCAGTTTTGGCCCGGTCCGCCGCGCGCTGGCCGGTATCAGTAAGTGAGGATGGCGTAATGGCGGAACCGCGTTTTATTCATCTTAATATTCACAGCGACTATTCCATGATTGACGGACTGGCTAAAACCGGCCCGCTGGTCAAGAAAGTGGCGTCGATGAATATGCCGGCGATGGCGATTACGGACTTCACTAACCTGTGCGGGTTGGTGAAATTTTACGGCAGTGCGCACGGCGCCGGGGTGAAACCGATTGTCGGCGCGGATTTCCTGATGGAAAGCGAGCTGCTGGGTGATGAACTGGCGTCACTCACGATTCTGGCACGCAATAATACCGGTTATCAGAACCTGACCCTGCTTATCTCCGAAGCCTATCAGAAAGGCTACGGTGCACAGGGACCGACCATTCAGCGCGACTGGCTGGTTAATCATAAAGAAGGGCTGATTATTCTCTCCGGCGGGCGCAAGGGGGATGTGGGTAAGTTTCTGCTGCGCGGTAACAGCGCCCTGGTGGAGCAGGCGCTGGAATTCTGGCAGACCCACTTCCCGGACAGCTTCTATCTGGAGCTTATCCGTACCGGCCGCCAGGATGAGGAAAGCTATCTGCATGCTGCGGTACAGCTGGCGACAGAGAAATCTCTGCCGGTGGTGGCGACCAATGATGTCCGCTTTATCAGCAGTGAGGATTTTGACGCCCATGAAATCCGCGTAGCCATTCATGATGGTTATACGTTAGCGGATCCGAAACGTCCGAAACTCTACAGCCCTCAGCAATATCTGCGCAGTGAGGACGAGATGTGCGAACTGTTCGCCGACATCCCGGAAGCACTGCAGAACAGCGTCGAAATTGCTAAGCGTTGTAACGTCACTATCCGTCTCGGCGAGTATTTCCTGCCGCAGTTCCCGACCGGGGACATGAGCACGGAAGATTATCTGGTCAAACGCTCGAAAGAGGGACTGGAGGAGCGCCTGGCGTTCCTGTTCCCGGATCCGGAAGTGCGTGCGCAGCGCCGCCCGGAATATGACGAGCGTCTGGATGTTGAACTGAAAGTGATTAACCAGATGGGCTTCCCCGGCTACTTCCTGATCGTGATGGAGTTTATCCAGTGGTCGAAGGATAACAATGTGCCGGTAGGGCCGGGACGTGGTTCCGGTGCCGGTTCACTGGTGGCGTACTCCCTGAAAATCACCGATCTGGATCCACTGGAGTTCGATCTTCTGTTCGAACGCTTCCTGAACCCGGAACGTGTTTCCATGCCCGACTTTGACGTCGACTTTTGCATGGAAAAACGTGACCGCGTGATTGATCACGTAGCCGAAATGTACGGGCGTGATGCCGTTTCTCAGATTATTACCTTCGGTACGATGGCGGCAAAAGCGGTTATCCGCGATGTCGGCCGTGTACTGGGGCATCCGTACGGGTTTGTCGACAGAATTTCCAAACTGGTGCCGCCGGATCCCGGTATGACACTGGAAAAAGCCTTTGCGGCAGAGCCGCAGCTCGGCGAGGTGTATGAGGCCGATGAGGAAGTCAGGGCGCTGATCGATATGGCGCGTATCCTGGAAGGGGTGACACGTAACGCCGGCAAACACGCCGGTGGTGTGGTGATCGCGCCGACAAAAATTACCGATTTCGCACCACTTTACTGCGACCCGGAAGGGAATAACCCGGTCACGCAGTTTGATAAAAACGACGTGGAATATGCCGGTCTGGTGAAGTTCGACTTCCTCGGTCTGCGTACATTGACGATTATCGACTGGGCGCTGGGCATGATTAACCCGCGCAATGAGAAAAAAGGCAAGCCGCCGGTGGATATCGCGGCTATCCCGCTCGACGACCAGAAAAGCTTTGATATGCTGCAGCGCTCGGAAACCACAGCGGTCTTCCAGCTTGAATCCCGCGGCATGAAGGATCTGATCAAACGTCTGCGTCCGGACAGCTTTGAAGACATGATAGCCCTGGTGGCGCTGTTCCGGCCCGGCCCGCTGCAGTCGGGCATGGTGGATAACTTTATCGACCGTAAACACGGACGTGAGGCCATCTCTTACCCGGATGTGGAATGGCAGCATGAATCCCTGCAGCCGGTACTGGAACCGACGTACGGCATCATCCTCTATCAGGAACAGGTGATGCAGATTGCCCAGGTGCTGGCGGGCTATACCCTGGGCGGCGCGGATATGCTGCGCCGTGCAATGGGTAAGAAAAAGCCGGAAGAGATGGCAAAACAGCGCTCGGTATTTGAAGAGGGCGCGGTGAAAAACGGCATCGATGCCGAGCTGTCCATGAAAATCTTTGACCTGGTGGAGAAATTCGCCGGCTACGGGTTTAACAAATCTCACTCCGCTGCCTACGCGCTGGTTTCCTATCAGACACTGTGGCTGAAAGCACACTATCCGGCGGAATTTATGGCTGCCGTGATGACGGCGGATATGGATAACACCGAAAAAGTCGTCGGGCTGGTGGATGAATGCTGGCGGATGGGTCTGAAAGTATTGCCGCCGGATATCAACAGCGGACTGTATCACTTCCATGTCAATGATGAAGGTGAGATAGTCTATGGTATCGGTGCGATTAAAGGTGTCGGCGAAGGCCCGATCGAAGCGATTCTGGAAGCCCGTAAGGACGGGTATTTCAAGGATATTTTTGATTTGTGTGCCCGTACGGACACCAAAAAACTGAACCGCCGCGTAATGGAAAAACTCATTATGTCCGGCGCGTTTGACCGGCTGGGGCCGCACCGCGCCGCGCTGATGTCCTCACTGGAGGATGCGCTGAAAGCAGCGGATCAGCACGCCAAAGCGGAAGCCATCGGTCAGGCGGATATGTTCGGGGTACTGGCAGAGGCACCGGAGCAGGTAGAGCGCTCTTATGCCAATATTCCGAAATGGCAGGACGAAATTATCCTCGAAGGGGAGCGGGAAACACTCGGGCTGTATCTTACCGGACATCCGATAAACCGTTATCTGAAAGAGATTGAGCGCTATACTCATGGTTTACGTCTGAAAGATGTTAACCCGACACCGCGTGGTCAGATGACCACGGTAGTCGGTCTGGTGCTGGCTTCCAAGGTGATCACCACCAAACGGGGAAACCGGATTGGTGTCTGTACCCTCGATGATCGTTCCGGCCGGCTGGAAATTATGCTATTTTCCGATGCACTGGAACGTTACCAGCATCTGCTCGAACAGGATCGCATTCTGATTGCTTCCGGGCAGGTCAGCTTTGATGATTTCAGCGGCGGGCTTAAAATGGTGGTCAGGGAGCTGCTGGATATCAGCGAAGCACGCGAAAAATATGCGCGCGGGCTTGCTATCTCGCTCACGGACGGGCAAATTGACGAACAACTGCTGCACCGGCTGCGCGGTGCGCTTGAACCGCACCGCTCCGGGACAATACCGGTTCACCTTTATTACCAGAAGGACGATGCCAGAGCGCGGATGCGTTTCGGTGCCACCTGGCGGGTCACCCCGACCGATACCCTTCTGACGGATCTGCGGACTCTGCTGGGTAATGAGCAGGTAGAATTAGAATTTGACTAAAATAGGAACATTATGAGTCTTAATTTTCTGGATTTTGAACAGCCGATTGCCGAGTTAGAGGCGAAAATTGATTCGCTGACCGCGGTCAGCCGCCAGGATGAATCACTCGATATCAATCTTGACGAAGAAGTTGAACGCTTACGGGCGAAGAGTCTGGAACTGACACGTAAGATTTTCGCTGACCTGGGTGCCTGGCAGATTGCTCAGCTGGCACGCCATCCGCGTCGTCCGTATACCCTGGATTACGTCAAACTGATCTTTACCGATTTTCAGGAACTGGCAGGCGACCGCGCATATGCGGATGACAAAGCGATTGTCGGCGGGATTGCCCGTCTGGACGGTCGTCCGGTGATGATTATCGGCCATCAGAAAGGCCGTGAAACCAAAGAAAAAATCCGCCGTAACTTCGGCATGCCGGCACCGGAAGGTTACCGCAAAGCCCTGCGTCTGATGGAACTGGCAGAGCGCTTTAATCTGCCGGTGATCACCTTTATCGACACCCCGGGGGCCTATCCGGGCGTGGGCGCGGAAGAGCGCGGCCAGTCTGAGGCGATTGCCCGTAACCTGCGTGAAATGTCCCGCCTGAAAGTACCGACTGTCTGTACCGTGGTCGGGGAAGGCGGTTCCGGCGGTGCACTGGCGATTGCAGTGGGCGACAAAGTGAATATGCTGCAATACAGCACTTACTCTGTGATTTCACCGGAAGGTTGTGCCTCGATTCTGTGGAAAAGTGCGGATAAAGCGCCGATCGCCGCAGAAGCGATGGGGATCACCGCGCCGCGTCTGAAAGAGCTGAAACTGATCGACAATGTGATCCCTGAGCCGCTGGGCGGCGCGCACCGTGATTATGAAGCGGTTGCCGCATCCCTGAAAGCACAGATCCTGTCTGATCTGGAAGAGCTGGATAAACTGGACAGCGAGTCTCTGGCTAATCGCCGCTATGAGCGCCTGATGAGCTACGGCTACTGCTGATAACCGGTTGTGGATACTGCCTTTTGTGAATCACTGTCTGCCGTGTTCCGCCGTGTGTTTGCCTCTCAGCAGGCAATCCTGGCGGGACTGAGCGGCGGGCTTGATTCCGTTGTCCTGCTGCATGCTCTGCGGCAGTGGCAGACCGCTGAGCGTCCGGCATTGCGGTTGCGGGCAGTCTACATTCATCACGGATTAAATCCGCTGGCGGATGACTGGGCAGATCACTGCCGGACATTCTGCGATTCACTCTCTGTTCCGTTTCAGGTGTGCCGCGTGCAGGTGGATCCCCGCAAAAAAGGGATCGAAGCTGCCGCCAGAGATGCCCGCTATCAGGCTTTCCGTGAAGTGATAGCTCCGGATGAGGCGCTGGTAACCGCACAGCATCTGGATGATCAGAGCGAAACCTTCTTTCTTGCCTTAAAACGCGGCAGCGGCCCTGCCGGTCTCTCTGCAATGCCGGAACAGATGGCATTCGGTGCCAATCCGCTGATCCGTCCGTTACTCTCCTTCAGCCGTGCTCAGCTCGAACAGTATGCACAATATTATCAGCTTTCCTGGGTCGAGGATGACAGTAATCAGGATCGCCGTTATGACCGCAATTTTCTGCGCCATGCGGTATTACCGCAACTGAATGCCCGCTGGCCGCACTTTGCTCAGGCAGTTTCCCGCAGTGCCGCGCTTTGCGGTGAACAGGAAGCCCTGCTGGATGAACTGCTGCTGCCGGAACTTATGCAGTTAACGGATGCGGATAACGGGTTATCTTTTATCCCGCTGCTCAGCGCCGGGACGGCGAAACGCAACGGCATACTGCGCCGCTGGCTGAAACACTGTGGTGTGCAGATGCCGTCACAGCATCAGTTGGCACTGCTCTGGCAGGAAGTGGCACTGGCGAAACCGGATGCAGAGCCGGGCTATTATCTGAAACCGGTCACCATCCGCCGTTATCAGAATAAACTGCATGTGACAGAAAAAACCGCTGGGTTATCAGACTATTGCCTGCCGTGGGATCTGCACTCTGCGCTGCAACTGCCTGATGATGCCGGCATTTTGCGGATGGCGGAAACGGTCACTACACAGGATGTGGCTTCTGTGGTGCGTCCGCCGCGCCCGGATGAACAGGTGACTGTCCGTTTTGGTTTGCAGGGGCATTATCATATCTGCGGCCGTGATCGCGGGCGATCAGCCAAAAAGCTGTGGCAGGAATGCGGCGTTGCGCCCTGGCTGCGCGAACGCACACCGCTGCTCTGGTATAACGATACGCTGATAGCGGCGGTCGGGGTATTTGTCACGAAAGAGGGAGAAGCGGATGAGGCAAAACTGATGATTATGCAGGAAAAAAACAACCCCGCGGACGGGGTTGCAGAGTTATTCAGGACGGTGAGTGATCAATAACCACTGTTCCCAGTTCGGGATGACTGAAGCTGACAATAGAGTCCAGACGAAGCTCCCGCAGTTCGTTGTCAATCGTGACAACAAGGTATTCCACTTTCTTCCGGAGCACCAAATCGGTCGCTTTTCCTGTCAGAACATCGCCCCCCTGTAAGGTCACTTCCAGTACCATATGATGCTGGCAGGCCAGTTCGAGGTTGTCATAGTCATCACAATTAATTGGTTGATATTCGTTTTCTGCAGACATATTCCCTCACCATACTTTCGCTTGCGGTATCATCCGCGGATGGTTATTCAAATAGCCTCATCGCTCCCAGCAGACTATATCATAGTTATCATATTGGCTATTACTGATTACATTTTATTATCGGCAAAACATATTGTTTATCACTGTTTTGAGGAAAATCATTGCCATTTTAAAAATAAAAATGCGTAATTGTCTGAAAGCGCGTGAATATACAAAAACTGACAATCATTTTGCTAACATTACCTCATCTGATGTTCAGGGGGAAACATGAAAAATCTGACAAAACTCTTATTGGCGGCAGGCATTTTCAGCATTACGGCCTGTAGTTCGACAGTGGTTGTGCCACCAACTCCGGAAGTCCATGTTCTTGACCGTGCCTATAACGGCGTGGTTCCGTGTGCCGATTGCTCCGGCATGGATGTGACCGTTTTACTGGAAGGTGACGGCACCTATGTTATGCAGCGCACCTATCTGGAAACCCGCGACGGCAACCAGACCTTCTTTGAAACCGGGACCTGGGCGAAAGACGGCGAAAAACTGCGTCTGACCGATACTGCCGGGCAGCGTGCTTATTATGATCCGCAGGATAAATCGCTGGTAATGCTGGATATCGACGGCAACCCGGTTAAATCGGATTTGAACTACACCCTGAAAATGGTGAAACCGGTACAGCTGAAAGGTGAATATCGTTATATGGCGGATGCGGCAACGTTTAAAGATTGCCAGACCGGTGTGGTTTACGCGGTACCGGGCAATATCGGCTTAGAGCAGGGCTACGGCAAGCTGGGCGTTGAAGGCGGAAAACCTGTCTATTTGGAAGTGGAAGGGTATTACACCATCCGTCCGTCCATGGAAGACGGCCAGTTTGATCAGGCGCTGATCCAGACCGGCAAATCCGTACTGGATAAATCACGCGGTTGTCAGTAAGTTCTTCCGGCTCCCGCAGGCATAAAAAAGGCTGAACAGATGTTCAGCCTTTTTGTATTCACAGCACTGATAATCAGGCAGTGATGATTTTCTCTTTCAGCACACTGACAACGTCATCCAGCGCGATAAGAGATTTATCTTCGCTGCGGCGGTATTTATATTCCACCACACCGCTGTCGAGGTTGCGATCACCGATAACGATGGTATGCGGGATCCCCATCAGTTCCATATCCGCAAACATCACACCCGGACGCTCTTTACGGTCATCAAAGATCACTTCAATGCCCTGAGCGGTCAGATCAGCGTAGAGTTTTTCCGCCACTTCTTTCACGCGGTAAGATTTGTGCATATTCATCGGCAGCAGAGCAACCTGGAACGGTGCAATCGCATCCGGCCAGATAATCCCGCGATCGTCGAAGTTCTGCTCAATCGCTGCCGCAACAATACGGGTGACCCCGATACCGTAGCAACCCATAAAGACCACTTCGTTGTGACCGGCTTCGTTCTGAACTGTCGCTTTCAGTGCTTCGGAATATTTTTTACCGAGCTGGAAGATATGACCGACTTCAATCCCGCGCTTGATCATCAGAGTACCTTTGCCGTCCGGGCTCGGGTCACCGGCGACCACATTACGGATATCCGCCACTTCCGGCAGGGCAGCATCACGCTCCCAGTTGATACCGAAATAGTGTTTGCCGTCGATATTCGCACCGGCACCGAAATCACTCATCATGGCAACAGTACGGTCAGCGACCACCGGCAGCGGCAGATTGACCGGCCCCAGTGAACCCGGGCCCGCATTCACGGCTGCGCGGATCTCTTCTTCTGTCGCGAACTCCAGCGGAGAAGCAACCAGCGGATGTTTTTCCGCTTTCACTTCGTTGAGTTCGTGATCACCGCGCACCAGCAGCGCAACCAGTTTGTGGCCGCTCTCTTTGCTGCCGTGAACAATCAGGGTTTTGACGGTTTTCTCAACCGGCAGATTAAACTGTTCAACCAGCTCCGCGATAGTTTTCGCGTTTGGTGTATCAACCAGTTCCATTGCTTTCTGCGGTGCAGGGCGCTCAGTAATGTTGCAGACCGCTTCCGCCAGTTCGATATTGGCCGCGTAATCGGACTCAGAGGAGAAAATCACATCATCTTCGCCGCTCTGTGCCAGAACCTGGAACTCGTGGGATGCACTTCCGCCGATAGAGCCGGTATCTGCCATTACTGCACGGAAATCCAGTCCGATACGGTTGAAGATTTTGCTGTACGCCTGATACATCGTATCGTACGTCTCCTGCAGAGAATCCTGAGTCAGGTGGAAAGAGTACGCATCTTTCATGATGAATTCACGGGAGCGCATCACACCAAAACGCGGACGGACTTCATCACGGAATTTGGTCTGGATCTGGAACACATTCAGCGGCAGCTGTTTGTAAGATGTCACTTCGTTACGGATGATGTCCGTGACCACTTCTTCGTGCGTCGGACCCAGAACAAACTGGCGATCGCCGCGGTCGGTAATACGGAGCAGCTCCGGACCGTACTGTTCCCAGCGTCCGCTCTCCAGCCATAAATCTGCGGGCTGAACCACCGGCATGGAGATTTCCAGTGAACCGGCATTTTCCATCTCTTCACGTACGATCTTTTCAACTTTGCGTAATACGCGGACACCGGTCGGCATCCAGTTGTACAGACCTGAAGCAAGTTTACGGATCATCCCGGCGCGCAGCATCAGCTGATGACTGACCACTTCGGCGTCAGCAGGGGTCTCTTTCAGAGTAGAGAGCAGATATTGGGTAGTACGCATTATTTAGGTTCCATTAGAACGACAAACATGTCTTATCGCAGAAATATTCTGCGCAGAAGTGAAGTTAAGCCTGACAGTTTACCAGTGACTGCCGCGCCCCAAAAGGGGTTTAGCGTTTTTCCAGACTGATGACTTCGGTCACGCCGTCACGGATATGCCAGCGGACATTTAAATCCAGCAGGTGCACGGCATAAATTTTATCGTCAGCCTGTTGTTTTTTATACGCCGGACGCGGATCCTGCGCCAGTACCTGTGTGATAAAACGCGCCAAATCAGGATATTGTGCGGCCTGAGCTGTTATGAATTGCTGCGCGGCAGGGCTGAACACGACCGGCATATCCGCCGGCGGCTCTTCCTGCGCAAAACCGGCCAGTGCGCCGGGCACGGATTCAGCATAGGGCAGATAGGGTTTGATATCCAGCACCGGTGTGCCGTTAAGCAGATCCAGGCTGCCGAGGGAGAGATACGCCGTATCGCCGTCGTAACAGACTTTTTTCAGTTCAACCAGCGACATCCCGATCGGATTCGGGCGGAAGGTGGAGCGGGTGGCAAACACGCCCATTTTGGCATTACCGCCAAGGCGCGGCGGGCGTACCAGCGGACGCCAGCTGCCGGCCGGAATATCATGGAAAACAAAGATGACCCACACATGACTGAACTGTTCCAGTCCGCGCACGCAGTCGGCGTGATTATAGGGCGCCACAAAGTGCAGTTCCCCGGTACCATCCTCAACCAGCCCCGGCTGGCGCGGAATCGCAAATTTTTCCTGCCACGGTGAGCGGATAAACCCCACGGGCGAAAATGAAAACTCAGACATCATCAACCTTAATCGCAGTACCTTCGCATACCGCCAGCTGCTTACAACCCTGCGCGGGGTTCACGGCGCACTGGTGGAGTAACACGGCATCTGCTTTCAGTTTTCCGGCCCGGGACAGCATTTGCTTACGGGCTGCCGGAATACCGGACTGTGCAGGGTTTGCCGCTTCACGGCAATTCTGACCCAAAACCACACCAAGGTCACGGAAAGGTTTACCCAACAGTTCTTCCGGGTGGAGATAGAGTTTGACGCGTGATGCTGCGGATGTTGATTTGGCTTTTTTACCGGCCGATTTTTTCAGCCGCATATCGGCGTATTGCGCCTGCTCCTGTTCAGAATGACTCTGACGGAAAGAGCATCCCGCGATGAGAAGAGCAAGCAGGCTGATAATAAGCACTCGCATGGAAAACAATCCTCTGGCTGTACAAAACAGAAAAGTAAGGGCAGATGAAATATTATTATTTATATGATGAACATTTAATGATTATAACAAAATAAAAAGGGTGAACAATTGTTCACCCTCAGTGTAATATTCTTTGATTAAAGATAAAAGAACTTAGCAGTTATTCTGAACTCCCGGTCTTTTACCAGCCTTTCACCGCACCGCCGTTGAAGACTTTATCTGCTTCGTTAAAGACTTCATCAGACTGATATGCCTGAACAAATTGTTTCACCGCTTCACTGTCTTTATTATCTTCGCGGGAGACAATAATGTTGACGTAAGGTGAATCTTTATCTTCAACAAATAAGCCGTCTTTAGCCGGGGTTAAGTTGATCTGGCTGGCGTAAGTGGTGTTGATCACGGCCAGGTCGATCTTATTATCATCCAGTGAACGCGGCAGTTGCGGGGCTTCCAGCTCGATCAGTTTCAGACCTTTCGGGTTTTCAACCACATCAAGAACTGTCGGCAGCAGACCGGTGCCTTCTTTCAGTTTGATTAATCCCTGCTTCTGTAATAACAGCAGTGAACGGCCGAGGTTAGTCGGGTCATTCGGCAGAGCGACCTGTGCGCCGTCCTGTAATTCATCCAGTGATTTGATTTTCTTTGAATAACCGGCAATCGGATAAACAAAGGTATTGCCCACCGGAGTTAATTTGTAGTTACGGTCTTTAATCTGCTGATCCAGATACGGTTTGTGCTGGAATGCGTTCAGATCGATATCACCACGGCTGAGCGCTTCGTTCGGCATGACGTAGTCGTTGAACGTAACCAGTTCCACATTCAGGCCGTATTTGTCTTTGGCGACTTTTTTCGCCACTTCTGCCACCTGCTGTTCAGCACCGACGATCACGCCGACTTTGATACTTTTCGGATCTTTTTCATTCTGTCCGCAACCCGCCAGCACTAATGAACCCAGCAAAGCACCGGCAACGACAAGCGATTTTAATTTAAAAGCCATCTTTTCTTTCCTCGTTCTGTTTAATACGCGTTCGCAGTCAGTGCGGCGCGGAGAGAGTCTTATTTGTGGGTAACGGCCTTAACCAGACGATCACCACATACCTGAATAATAAAGACCAAAACAACCAGCAATGCCAATACCGTATTCATAACTACTGCGTTATATCCGACATAACCATACTGATAACCAATCTGACCTAACCCGCCTGCACCGACAGCACCACCCATTGCGGAGTAACCCACGAGGGTGATCAGCGTAATGGTAGCGGCGTTGATCAGTCCCGGTAATGCTTCCGGCAGCAGGATCTTGCTGACAATCTGTAATGGTGTGGCTCCCATCGCCCGCGATGCTTCAATCAGTCCTGACGGGATCTCCAGCAGGGCGTTTTCCACCATACGGGCAATAAACGGTGCAGCGCCGACAGTCAGCGGCACAATGGCAGCCTGTAACCCGATAGATGTACCGACGACTAACCGGGTAAACGGAATCATCCACACCAGTAAGATAATGAACGGAATCGCGCGGAAGATATTGACCAGCACGGACAAGGTCCGGTACAGGCTTTTATTATCCGCAATTTGCCCAGAACGGGTGATATACAGCAGTACCCCCACCGGCAGACCGATTAAAAATCCCAGGAAACCGGATGCAAATGTCATAACCAGGGTTTCCCAGATGCCTTTAACTAACAGTAAAATCATTCCTTCAGACATAACCGAGAACCTCTGTTTTTACGTGGTGTTCTTTCAGAAAACTAATCGCCGCTTCAACATCCTGCGGGCTGTTACCGTCCAGTTCTGCCAGCATGACACCAAATTTCACACCACCCGCATAATCCATCTGAGAACTCAGGATGCTGATATCAATATTGAACTTGCGTGATGCAATCGAGATCAGCGGGGCATCGACAGACTGACCACCAAACTCCAGTTTCAGCAGCGGACCCAGTCCTTCCGCCGGTTCCGGTTTCAGACGTGCCAGATAATCTTCCGGCACATCCAGATGCAGCGTGGATTCAATAAAGGCCTGTGCCACTGGTGTTTTCGGATGAGAGAACACCTCACTCACCGTATTCTGTTCAATCAGCTGTCCGCCGCTGATAACCGCAACCTGGTCACAGATGCGTTTCACCACATCCATTTCATGGGTGATCAGCAGGATAGTTAACTCCAGCCGGCGGTTGATGTCTTTCAGCAGTTCCAGAATCGAACGGGTCGTTGCCGGATCCAGGGCGCTGGTGGCCTCATCACACAGCAATACCTCCGGTTCGTTTGCCAGTGCGCGGGCGATAGCCACACGCTGTTTCTGACCACCGGACAGATTTGCCGGATAAACATCCCGTTTATCAGACAGACCGACCAGGTCAAGCAGCTTCACAACCCGTTTTTCAATTTCCGCCGCCGGTACGCGGTCCAGTTCCAGGGGCAGAGCGATGTTCCCGAAAACAGTACGGGAGGACAGCAGGTTAAAGTGCTGAAAAATCATTCCGATGCCGCGACGGGCACGGGTTAACTCTTTATCGTTCATCTTAGTGAGGTCACGGCCGCCGACGAGTACCTGTCCGGATGTCGGCCGTTCCAGCATATTCACACAGCGGATAAGCGTACTTTTCCCGGCGCCGGAAGCACCAATCACACCGTAAATCTGCCCTTGCGGGACGTGCAGGTTAATATCAGAAAGTGCCTGTATTTCGCGATGACCCTGCTGAAAAACCTTATTTATATTCGTCAGCTTTATCATGTAATTATTATTACCTTGTTACGTGAAACTGGTTGTTCACCAGATGATTTTCGGATGTTAAGATGTCTGGACGGCTAAGTCAACAGGATTTAGTTATCAGGCCGCATTCTCATTCCGCATCAAATAGGCGATACTAAATACATTATTGATGACGGACTAAGAGTGTAACCATGGGTATCCCCGCAGTATTTCTGGATAGAGACGGCACCATTAACGTAGATACCGGCTATCTCCATGAGATTGATGATTTTCAGTTTATAGAGAACGCGATTGAAGCAATGCAGGCCATCAAGCAGATGGGCTACGCTTTAATCATAGTCACAAATCAGTCGGGTATTGCCCGCGGTATGTTTACCGAAGATCAGTTTATGCATCTGACAGAATGGATGGACTGGTCTCTGGCGGATCGCGGCGTTGACCTGGATGGTATCTATTATTGTCCTCATCATCCCGAAGGTACTGTCGAAGAGTTTCGTCAGGAATGTAACTGCCGTAAACCGGAGCCGGGTATGCTGCTGGATGCACAGAAATTTCTGAAGATCGATATGAGTAACTCTTATATGGTAGGGGATAAGCTCGACGATATGCTGGCCGGACGGGCAGCCGAAGTGGGTACAACCGTATTGGTACGCACCGGTAAACCGGTAACGGAAGACGCCGAAGCGGCGGCAGATATTGTGATTAACAGTATCGCGGATTTACCTGCACTGCTGAAACCCGTACAAAAAAGCGCAAAATCACCTAAAAAGTAACCCGATTGGGTGTTTTATCTGCAAACAGAAAAAAAGTTGAAATAAACACTTGCGTGATCTCAGCGAGTGTCTATAATGCGCCACCACTGACACGGAACAACGCGATAACACGCGGTTCCGGCAGAAAGAGAAAAAGCGGAAAGTTGAAAAACAACGCTTGACTCAAAGGGGCTGG